>CALMZT010000433.1 GCA_937870805.1 uncultured Chloroflexota bacterium | reverse complement strand
GCTCAGCCCTGTACGCTTGTCCCGACAAAGATGTTGTGAACCCTTGTCACCTTCAAACTAAATTTGATGCGATTGCCATGGGATTCGAGCGTCGTGTGGTTGCGTACAGCGCCTGAGTTTGTTAGAGTCGTAGTTCTGAAAAAAGTAAACTGTCGTTATCGCCATTGCAGAAAGTAAAGGAGTTTTGTATGAAAAAGCTTGTTTTGGTATTTTTGATCCTATTGGTGGCTGCGCTGCTGCCAGTCGTTGCGGTGGCTCAAAGCGCCGATACGATTGTCATTCGCGGCTTTGGCAACATCACAACCTTTAATCCACTATTGACGGACGATGGAGCCTCTTATCAGGCTTATTCATTACTCTGGCCCGCACCCTTTTTGACGGACAGCTTTACGGGTGAGGCGACACCGGGGCTGACAAGTTGGACAATTTCCGAAGATGGGCTGACCTACACTTTCACTATCCGTGAGGATGCAGTTTGGAGTGATGGCACACCCATCTCCTCCGATGACATGATCTTCTCGATTAACGCGATCAAGTCTGAAGACGTTGAATCGTCGCTTGAACCGCAGGTAGCATTAATCGATGTCGTCAACAGGGTTGACGACAAAACCTATGAAGTCGTGCTGTCTGACAATAACTGTGCAATTCTGAGCGACCTGAGCGCAATCCGCTTCCTACCTTCACATCGCTTCGCCGCAGACTTCAGCGATTTTGAGACGAACGAGTTGAACACCAATCCCGACATCAGCGGCGGACCATACATCCTCGAAGAATGGGCACCTGATGAAGGGCAGCGTTTCCGCGCGAACCCCACTTACTGGGCAGGCGAACCCAACATTCCGTTCCTTGTAAATCGTGTCGTCGGCGATCAAGCAGTAGCGATTCAGGATATTCAATCTGGCGGACTCGACTACACCTATTTCCAGGGCGATCTGTTCCAGCAGATTGAAGACACAAGTAATCTGCAATTCCAATCGTTCCCTGCGCTGTCGGTCAATTTCTTGTCACTCAATTGGGCTGACCCGACAAACCCACAACCTGCTTATGACGAGAACGGCAACCCTGTCGAGCAGACTCCGCATCCCATTTTTAGCGATCCGGCAGTGCGTCGCGCAGTGGTGATGGGTTTCAATGTCGATGATGTCATCGTCACATTGGGCGGCGCTGAAGGGGGTACGCCACTCGTAAGTGTGGTAGCACCCACCATTGGCTGGGCATACAATGCCGAGTTGGGACGTTACCCTTACGACCCGGAAGGTGCGATGCAGCTTCTGGAAGATGCCGGTTGGGTAGACAGTGATGGCGACGGCGTGCGTGAAAAAGATGGTGTGTCCCTGGCATTCACCATTTCGTACAGCAACATCTTGCAGCATTTTGAAACAACCGCGCTGATCGCACAGGATCAACTCAGCCAAATTGGTTTCGATGTGCAGTTGGAACTGGTGGAATGGGCGAATTACCTCGAACAGGTCTACTACGGGCAGCAGTATGACGCGACCCCGATGAGCAACAGCGGCGGCACTCGGACACCAGACCCCAATGAATTTTTATCGCTTGTACTCAGTACCGATGACGTACCGGGCAGCGGCAATAATCTTGCTTCCTACGTGAATCCTGAAGTGGATGCGTTGATTGAACAAGCTCGTACTGTGCCTGGCTGCGCCCCTGAAGACCGTGCGGCAATCTACTACGAGATTCAACAGATCACACGCGAAGATGTTGCCTACAACTGGACGTATGTGCCTAATATCTTCCACGTAGCGAACACTCGAATCGGCAATTTCAATCCGGGACCCGCGTGGGTGTTCTATGGCTATACAGCATACATCCACGAATGGACGTTGGAACAGTAGCTCCAGATCAATCAAAAAGGACGAGGTTGTTGCCTCGTCCTTTGCATTACAACACCTATATCTAATCTACCAACTAGACAGCCGTATATTCCTCGCCTAACGTTGCGCTCTCATTGTATTCAATCTGCTCTGCCAGATCATCACGGACACTTTCCTCCGTCGGAACGCCGTGATGGTACGCGGCGAAAATCGTTGACAATCGCGCCTCCGATGTCAGAGATACCGATGTAAGGAAAGGCGTTTTCCATGTGCGCTGTCGTCACCATTTGCGCTTCGGAACTGGTTGAGCACTGCCTATAGTGCAAACAACGTCATGCCTACCGTCGTCTAAAGGGCGATGTCATGCACAACGCTGCATCTTGATCTTGATCACACATCTGTCAATCAAAAGCGGCAGCCTATTTCTAAGCTGCCGCTGAACACCATGCTCCTCAGGAGCGGGATGAAGTTAATCGCCTGTTGCGGGTGAAGCTTTACCTACAAGACCCGGTTTCTTAACTTCCTCAATCGACTTAGGAGTGCCATCGTTGGGATTCATCATATATTCGGGATACGCCACCGTGCCGTGTTCATGCAGGTCAAGACCTTCAATTTCGCCTGCCGCAGAGACACGCAGTGTACCAGTCGCCTTCACCGCATACATTAGGGCAAATGCTGCAACGAGTGTAGCAACCGTGGTCGCGCCGCTGCCGATCAACTGAGCGATCAGTTGATTAGTACCACCACCGTAAAATAGTCCAGTAATTACTGTAGAGGTGCTCGCGCCTGTTGGTCCAGCGAAGCCATATTTACCTGCTGCGAATAAACCAAGCGCCAGTGTTCCCCAGATACCACCCGCCAAATGTACAGGCACAGCGCCGATGGGGTCATCAATGCGGAAGTATTCCAGCAGTTCAATCGCGATGATCATCACCACGACGCCAACGATACCGATGAAGAACGCACCAACCGGCTCAACCCAGTAGCACGGGGCAGTGATTGAGACGAGACCCACAAGAAAACCATTGACGGTGTAACCCAGGTCCCATTTCTTAGTACGGGCATAAGAGTAGAATAGTGCCGCCAAACCAGCCGAGCACGCCGCCAGCGTTGTATTGAACGCCACACGCCCAATACCCTGTGCATCGAGTGCCGAAAGAGTGCTGCCGGGGTTAAAGCCATACCAACCAAACCACAGGATCAAGCCGCCGACTGCGCCGAGAATGATGTTGTGGGGAGGGAACGGACCACCGCCGTCACGCTTGAAGACACGCCCCAAACGCGGGCCAAGTACGATTGCGCCAGCCAGCGAAATCGCGCCGCCGATGGTGTGAACCACTGTCGAACCCGCGAAATCGAGAAAACCAGCAGGCTGCAAGGTCGCCAGGAAGCCGCCGGGACCCCATATCCAGTGTCCGATAATGGGATAGATGAAACCTGTGACGCCGATACTATAGAGAATGTCGCCCCAGAAACCGCAGCGTCCGACCATCGCGCCAGAAGTAATGGTCGATGTGGTGTCGGCGAACGCGAACTGGAAGACCCAGAAGGCTAACATCGGCACACCTGTTGAACCAAAGGTCTCAGGCAAGCCTTGCAGGAAGAACCCTTCCGTGCCGATAAAGGGTGTGCCCGCGCCAAACATGAAGGCAAAGCCAAACGCCCAGAAGAGGACACCGCATATACAAGTATCCGCAATACCTTCGACTAGAATATTGACGGACTCTCTTGAGCGCGCAAAGCCTGCCTCAAGCATCACGAAGCCAACCTGCATTCCGAAAACGAGAAACGCCGCGATTAACGTCCATGCCGTATTGATGGCGTTAATCGACATCATCGGGTCGAGTGTTGTTCCATCCTGTGCCTGAGCTTTTTGCGTTGGGAAAATGCTGGTCATGATGACGATCACAATGAGCAAGCCGATCATCTTGCCTGCCATCAACGTCCCCACATTGCGTCTTACAACCGGGTTCTTAAAACTGGTAATCAGCCGACTACCTATGTTGTGGACTTTACTAATCATATCCCCTCCTCAGAGTATTAAACATCTACCTACTACGAACTCCAGGGCGATTGCATCAAAATCGCGAATTGGGTCAAGGAAGGTCAGAAACGTCATTGTAGGGGCGAACCGGTGTGTTCGCCCGCTGCTCAGCCCTGTACGCTTGTCCCTACAAATATGTTGTGAACCCTTGTAACCTTCAAACTAAATTTGATGCGATTGCCCTGCTACGAACTCTACAGAGAAGGTTAAATGATAGAACAGGAGATAAGTAGAAAACATCTAAACGAATTTTGATGAAATTCATTGGTGATATATAACATGCACAGAATAGGCATCAAGATTTTGAAACATATGAGGCTGAAAAAAGCAAACTGCACAAATGAGGTCAATAGGTCATACAGTTTGTGAAGTTTAGCCAAAGGGTTTTATGGATCTGAAATAGCATGTTCAACTCAAATTTGTATCCAAAGGTTTAGCGCCTGATGTACTTGTTGGTTGGTTTCAACATTTTGTATGTAGCTTACTTTGTAAAAAAGTCATAAATTTAGGATCAAAAAACCCATCAATAAAACATCAATATTAATCACCTGAGGCTGGGAGCGCAGATTATCGCAAATCGTTGTCAGAAACTTTGTAGGTATCAGCCTTCGCCAACCACTCCGCGCCCGCGCCATGAATTTTTGTTGCGCCATGAGATTTCGACATCTTTCAGGTGGGCACGCTTAAACCACG
>CALMZT010000432.1 GCA_937870805.1 uncultured Chloroflexota bacterium | reverse complement strand
TTTTTAGGAATAGGCTTTACTAAAGATAATGGCAGTGCGAGTCTACCTCACACGCTAGCAGCTTTATCATGAGTAATTTATTCTGAGCAAGAGGTGTCGTAGAACACAAGCTGTGATAAACTCAGCGGCGATGCAGTAAAACTCGTCACAGCATTTACTACCCTCTCATGAGATGAATTTATGACCAAAACCTACGACTTATTGAACATGGGGCGCAGCTCTATTGATTTGTATTCCAACGATGTGGGCACACCGTTTACCGACATTAGCAGTTTCGCGGCATATGTCGGCGGCTCTTCGTTAAACATCTGTGTCGGCGCTCACCGTTTGGGATTAAACAGTGTTCTGCTTACCGCCGTTGGGGATGACCCCATCGCTGATTTCATTTTGCACTTCCTCAATAATGAGAAGATCGAAACCCGCTTCATTCCGCGCAAGCCCGGACACCGCACCAGCGCCGTCGTCCTGGGCATTGAGCCGCCTGATCGTTTCCCCGCCACTTTCTACCGCGACAACTGTGCCGACATTCAACTGACGATTGATGATGTGCTGGCAGCGCCGATCACGGATACCAAAGTGTTCCAATTCGCCGGAACGAATCTCAGCAAAGAACCCAGCCACAGCGCCACATTGTTTGCCGCAGAGATCGCACGGCAGACAGGCGCGAAAGTGGTTCTAGACATTGATTTTCGTCCAGGGCAGTGGCATGACCCGCGCGCCTTCGGGGTAGCGGTACGCTCGGCTTTGCGCCTGGTTGATGTCGTCATCGGCACGGAAGATGAGATCAATGCCGCCACGCTGGTCGGCAGCGAACAGGTGCGCCGCACGCAGTCGGAGACGGATACGCACGTGGCAGGGGACACACAGGAGGGCATTCAAAAGTTGATGGCGCTCGGTCCTAAGCTGCTCGTTGAAAAGCGCGGCGCACACGGCGCACGCATCCACGAATTAGACAAAACGCCAGTGGATGTGCCCGGCTTCCCAGTGGAAATTTACAACATCCTCGGTGCGGGCGATGCTTTTGGCGGCGGCTTCCTCTATGGCTACGTCAACGGCTGGGACAACTATCGTGCGGCACGGTTGGGCAATGCCTGCGGTGCGATTGTCGTCACCAAACACGGCTGCGCTAACTTCATGCCAACGATGGCGGAGATCGAAGCATTCACCGCGCCATATGGCGGTCTTTAAGGCAAGTTATCAGTTTTCAGTAAAATTCCAATGTGAAGCAATCATTGTTGCAATAAGGAAGAATTGTTATGGCAAAGATTGGAATCGGCGTGATTGGTTTAGGGCGCATGGGACAGGTGTATGGCTCGTTCGTCGCCGCCCAGTTGGCAGACGCGTGTTTGGTCGCCATCTCCGATAGCCGCCCCGAAGCGATGCGGAAGTTCGCCGAGCGCAACAGCAGCCTGAAAACCTACGTCGATTATCACGACTTGCTGGCAGATAAGGAAATCGACGGCGTAGTCATCGTCACACCCACGCATACTCATCGTGAAGTGGTGATTGCGGCGGCGGCGGCAGGCAAAGCCATCTTCTGTGAAAAGCCCACAGCGCTGACCCTTCACGAAACCGATGAGATGATTGCGGCAGTAGAAAAAGCGGGCGTGATGTTCCAGGTCGGTTTCATGCGCCGCTTCGACAAAGCCTATGTCAACGCCAGGCAGCAAATTGACGACGGCGTAATTGGTGATCCCGTCGTCATTCGTTCGATTGGACGCGACCCGTTCCGCACAAGTCTTGAATATGCGAATCCTGCCGTCAGCGGCGGCTTAATTCTTGATATGGGCATCCACGACTTTGATCTGCTGCGCTGGCTGATGGCAGACGAGGTTGAGCGTGTTTATACGGAGGTTGCGTCGTTGGTATATCCTGAACTGCTGGAAGTGGGCGATGTAGACAATGCGATGATGAATGTGCGCTTTAATCGCGGCGGCTTGGGCAACGTCGAAGTCAGTCGCACGGCGCATTATGGGTATGACATTCAAACCAACGTCATCGGCACGAAAGGCGCACTGCAAATCGGCTATCTGCAAGAGACGGCGGTGATTACCCTCACCCGCGAAGGGGCGCGCCATGATGTTGTGCCACATTTTCCTGAGCGTTTCGGCGCAGCCTACACCGCGCAGATTGAACATTTTGTCGAATGCTTGCGCGATCAGAAGCCGCCGAAGGTGACGCACATTGATGCCCGTGCGGCGCTGCAAATCGGCATTGCCGCCACGACATCACAGCATGAAGGGCGCGTCGTTTACGTCTCCGAAGTACAGGCATAGTTCTCAGTTTTCAGTTGCCAGTTATCAATCTGCATTGAGACAAGAAATTATCCTTGTAGAGACACTTACCTGTCCAATTCATTGGACGTGGTACTTCGGCAGCCGGAAACTTTAGTTTCTGGCGGAATAACTTCGTTTACATCTTTTCCAACTTGGCGCGCGCGTCTTTCGTCAGCGCTTTAACGATCAACTTGTACGAATGGTCAATCATCTCATAGACTTCATCGTCGGGAATAGTGCCGTCAACAGCCACAGAATTCCAATGTTGTTTATTGAGGTGATAGCCGGGCGTAATCGCAGGATAGGTCTCACGCAGCACAAGCGCCCAATGAGGATCGCATTTTAAGCTGATACTCGGCGGCTTTTCACCGACAGGAATGAGCGCGAACATTTTGCCCATCACCTTGAACACGCGCACGTCATCGCCAAACGGAAAATTTTCGCCCGCGCCTTTTTGGCTCAGGCAGTAATCGCGTAGTGCTTGCTCATCCATCATTCCGACTTCCTCATTTCTCGTTGAGCTTTTTCCATGCGCAGCGCCACGTCAATGAGATAGTCGCGCTTCTCGCAGCGTGCGCGCCATGCTTCGGGAATTGCCTCCAAGCCCAAACGCGCACCCATGATTCCGCCTGCAATGCACGCAATCGAATCGCTGTCGCCGTTGCTATTTGCCGCGCGGCGCACGCACGCCACGTAATCGTCAGGATAACGCAGCACACAGTACAATGCCAGCGCAACAGCTTCTTCACCGACCCAGCCCTGCCCAATGTGATCGAGCGCCGCTTCTTCGCTGCCCCAATTGAGGCAATGACCCACACGATAAATCGCCGCATCAAATTCGTCACTCATGCCGTCAGTGAATTGCAACAGGCGGCGCATGTATTCATTTGGCGGCACGCCCATGAGTGCTAATTTCACGAGATACGCTGCACCTACCGCCGCCGCCAGCGCCGTTGGATGGCGATGTGTGATTGCGCTGCTCGCCGCCGCCACTTCTCGTAACCGTTCATCGTCATCACGATACAGATAGCCAATCGTCGCCACACGCATCGCTGAGCCACAGCCCTTCGAGTCGACAATGCCCGCCGCGCGCCATGACATGCCTTTCTCAAAACGTGCCACGCCGCGCAGACAAGTTGTGCCGGGCGCGCGGTTATTCTCTGGGCTGTGCCGCCACTCCACAAAACGCTGCGCGACAGCGCGCATCAGCCGATCCAGCGGCGCGTTGAGTCCTGCGTCCAGCAAGCCTTGCGCAAGCGCTAAGGTCATTTGCGTGTCGTCGGTATACAGCGCGGGATGCGGCGGCTCTTGAATGCCTTGCGCGCCATAAAGCCGCTTGATTTGCGGCAGTGTCAGAAACTCGGTGCGATAGCCGAGCGCATCGCCCAACGCTAAGCCAAACAGGATCGCCTGCGCGCCCATTACCAACTCCTCATTACTAAATCTGCACGAAGATCATATAATGAGAATTACAGTTCTGCGAGATTTGGAGTTATTTATGTCGAATGTGTTGCGTGGTATAGGGCAGCGTTTTCCCCAGTGGAAAGTCATCCCTTTTGTAGTGATCGTTTTTGTCGCCGGGTTTGCCTTTGGACATCAGTATAGTGTGCTCTCGGCGCAGGGTAATACGAGTATGCCGCCTGAAGCTGAACAGGCGTTCGAACCCTTTTGGGAAGTCTACAATCTGATTCAATCCCGTTATCTCGATCAGGTGCCTACAAATGATCTGGTCGATGGTGCGATTAACGGCATGATGGAAGCGTTGGGCGACCAGTACAGTGGCT
>CALMZT010000431.1 GCA_937870805.1 uncultured Chloroflexota bacterium | reverse complement strand
GCCGTCTGGCGCAGGGAAGGTGTTCTCAAAGAGGCAGTCGTCCGTCATCAGTGCCATCATTGCGTCCACGTCATGTCGGTTGAGGGCGTCGTGAAATTGTCGGATAAGCGTTAGTGTTTCAGGCATCTTTGGGCAAAATCTCGTTAAGTTGTGTGACTACTCCCCACAGCTAAAGCTGGGGGCTTCTATCGTCTTGCACGAAGACACTCTAGTCCGAGTGTCGTTAAGGATTTCTCTCCCGGGTACGTTGAACGTTTTACGCAGCGAACTTCCCGCTGCAACCGCCGACGCTCAGTTGTTAAAGAGCCGCACGAGACCAACGTTGAGTCTTTGCAACTTCTGCCGTTTGCGGTCTAGCCGTATGATACTGATGATAGCTGTTTGGAGCGTGCTATGCAAGTCCGTGCGCCTGATATCCCCAAACCTAAAGGTTGGAACTTTACGGCGCTTTTCGGTAAAATTATACTATCTCTGACTTATTGAGGCATCATCATGGCTGACGTACCGCTAGACATTGCCGAAACGGAAGCGCCACAATTTATTGACGAAGAAGTGTTGGATGTGGCACGTCCGGTGATTGCAACGCCGCGTTCTGCGCCGCGTGTGGGCGTAGTGCCGACTGAAAAGAAAAAGAGTTTTATTGCGACACTGGATCTGCCGCTGATACTGGTCGTCAGTATGCTGCTGGGTATCGGCGGCATGATGGTCTACAGCACGACCTTCTTCTGGAGCGCTATCGAATGGGAAAGCGATACCTATATGCTGGGCTTGCACCTGCGCAACATGGGCGTCGGTGCGGCTGGCTTGGTGGTCATGCTGTTGATTGATTACCGTTTCTGGCGGCGGCTCACCGTGTGGCTGATGCTCGGTGGGATCAGCTTCCTGTTGGGGGTATTGATCTTCGGCGATAATACCTTCGGCGCGCGGCGTTCGCTGATCGCAGGCTCGTATCAGCCGGGTGAGTTGGCAGAATTGATCGTCGTACTGTATATGGCGGCATGGCTTGGCTCGAAAAGTACGAAGGTCGGCAGCTTTTTTCAAGGGCTGGTGCCTTTCGTGGTATTGATCTCTGTTGTTGGTGGACTCGTCATCGCGCAGCCGGATTTGAGTACAGCGTTGATTATTTTCACCTCGTCAGGCGTGATGTTCTTCCTGGCGGGCGCAAACCTCAAACAGTTAGCGGTGGGTGCAGTGCTGGCAGGAATTATTGGCTTGTTCGTCGTGCAATATCTACTGCCTACCTACGCACAGGAGCGTGTTGATTCGTTTCGTGCCAGCATGACCGATATCACACAGGCGAACTATCACACACAGCAGGCAGTGATTGCCTTCCTTGAGGGTGGCTGGTTTGGCAAAGGTCTAGGATTAGGTGAGCAGAAATTCGGCGCGCTGCCTGCGCCACATACGGACAGTATCTTCGCAGTGATTGGCGAGGAATTGGGCGTCGTAGGCGCAGGATTTGTCGTCGCGTTGTTTGTTGCGTTTGCGATACGCGGCTTCCAGATCGCGCGTAAGGCGCATGATGCTTTTGGCGCACTGCTGGCGGCAGGTATCACGCTTTGGGTGGTCATGCAAGCGCTGCTGAATATCGCCGTGATGACGGCACTGGTGCCATCCACCGGGCTGCCGCTGCCGTTTATCAGCTACGGCGGTACGTCGCTGGTGGTGTTGATGTCGGGCACGGGCTTGCTGCTGAGTATTCACCGCGTCACCGTGCGCAACGCGCCGGAAAGAAGAAAAAATGCGAATCATGATCGCAGCCGGGGGAACGGGCGGGCACGTTTATCCCGCACTGGCAGTCGCTGAGGCATTGACCCCTCCCCCCGACCCCCTCCCCACTACATTGAGAGGGGGAGAGAACAGTAGTCCTGCTGTTGAAGTGAAAATCTACTATGTGGGAACGGTGGGGGGCTTTGAGCGTCCGCTGGTGGATGAGGCGGTGAAGGAAAGCGGGCTGCGCTTTGTGGCATACGACGAAGTGCGCGCCGGTCCGCTGCATGGTGTTCCCGCGTGGCAAGTGCCGATCAGCCTGTTTAATCTCATTGTTGGCTTTTTTCAATCTTTGATGTTGATTCTTAAATACAAGCCGCGCGCGCTGCTGCTGACAGGCGGGTGGGTGAGTGTGCCCGTTGCGCTGGCGGCGTGGCTCTTGCGCGTGCCGAGCCTGATTTATTTACCGGATATTGAGCCGGGATTGACGATCAAGGTGCTGCGTCCGTTTGCGCGCAAGGTGGCGGTGACAACTGGAGAATCACGCACATTTATCCCCGAAAAGCAAATGGTGGTGACGGGCTATCCGCTGCGGCGTGAAGTGCTTGACGCGGCGGACAAACGCGATGAGGCACAGGCGCGTTTTGGGCTAAATCGTGAGAAAAAGACGCTGCTGGTATTTGGCGGCAGTCGCGGCGCGCGCAGCATCAATATGGCGCTGCTGGAGATTCTGCCAGACCTGCTAAAAGATGGCGTGCAGATCATCCACGCGACAGGCACGCTGGATTGGGAACGTGTGGAAGCACAGAAGCAGGCGTTAGGTAATCCACCGGACTATCATGCTTATCCTTACATTCATGACATGGGTATGGCGTTCGCGGCGGCAGATTTGGTGGTGTGTCGTTCTGGAGCGAGTACATTGGGCGAACTACCGTTGTTCGGATTGCCATCCATTCTCGTGCCGTACCCTCACGCGTGGCGCTATCAGGTGGTCAACGCCGAATATCTGACACAGCGCGGCGCGGCGGCGTTGATGGAAGATGCGAAGATGGGCATGGAACTACTGCCGACGATACGTGATTTGCTGAATGATCCCGCGAAGCTGGCGCAGATATCGGCGAACGCGCGGGCACTGGCACGTCCCGATGGGGCGCGCTGTGTCGGAGAAACACTATTGCGGCTGGGGGACGCGCAATGATTCAACTGTCCGTCATTATGTGGACGTTTTCAATGTTTTTTGCGTTCATTGGCTTTCAACGCGGCTGGAACAAAGAGATCATCGCCACGTCGGGCATCATTCTGGCGTTGTTCGCGCTGCACCAGTTTGATACGTTTTTGCGTGAGATTTTGCTCGGTAACTTGTCAGCGGAGCAGCGTTTTCTATTGCAGACGCTGTTTTTTGTGATCGTGATCTACTTTGCCTATCAGACGCGGGCAGTGATCGGTGGGCGTGGCGGAGACGGGCGTGACAGCCTGCAAGAGTCTGTTCTAGGTGGGATTATCGGTTTCGTCAACGGCTATCTGGTGTGGGGGTCAATCTGGTACTTTCTGGACATCAACGGCTATCCAGCAGGGCTAAACGTGATACCACCGACGAACCAGGCGGAGGTCGTGCAAATGCTGCCGCTGTATCTGCTGGCGGGTGGTCCGCAGGGTCCCGGTGATCTGTTGTCGCTGATCGTGATTGTGCTGTTTTTGATTGTGTTGATTGTGATTTAGGGATAGGGAGTTATTGGTTCTTTGTTTGAGGGCCTCGAATATAGGCTTGATTCCTCGTAGATCGTTCTACGGATAGTTATTTGGGTTGTCTACCGTTAGCCCTTCGCCAACAGCAGCAGTGAGTAGACGGTTATCTCCTGCCACGAATACGATGCCAGATAAGCGCGCAGCAGTAAGTCTTGACTGTACTTCTAAAGCTGATGCAAGCTGAATTGCGTCTGACGCGCGCAAGATGTATTTGTCGAGTAAGGTTTCCGCAAGCGACATGATTGTTTCTGTCATTGGCACAACATCATACTGACGCTTCGTGTGACGAAGAAGCGTTAGATATGCCGCGCGGGCTGAACGTGTGGGTAAGCTAAATTCACGCTTGCGTCGGGCAAAGGCAGAAACTACCTCTACACGCGCAATCTGTGCAACATAGATGGTGTTATGCGAACTATGCGTAGTTATCGTCTGAACCCAAATACTTCCTGTTTCGACCACATAACGTTTAACAAGCGTGCTGCTGTCAAGAAAGTATGCTGTCACGCTTCGCCTCTGTCCTCAATAATGTATTGTGACAGGGGTGGGTCGCCACTGAATGCATCACTAATTTCCTTCATCAGTGCTTCTTCATCTACATCGTCATCAGCAAAAGCGTTGGGATCATGCCACTGGATATTCAGGTCTGCAAGCGCTTCGCGGACAAGTTCCTCTTCAGTTTTCAGTCGCAGCACAATTTCAACCTGCTGACCATCCACAAGGTCTACAGGATCGAGTAGTCGCAGTTTTCCGTCTTCATAGATTGCACGAATGGCGTTCATATAAATCGCTTTCTCCATTTCCTCTATTATACTGCGCGTATTCCCTCCACATACAGCATCGGAACTGTCAGCTTCAACTCACCGTGCCGCTGTGCATATTCGTTGAGCCGTGTCTCTAAATCTGCGAACACTGCGCGCTCATCGTCTTTGTCCACAACTTTGCGCCATTGGTCGATGAAGCCAAGCCGAATGAACCAGTGATGTAAGAATGCTCTGCCGTCGAGATAGCGCAGTGTGAAACTGTCTTCAATCACTTTGCTGATGCGGAAGTCCGCATTTTCGAGGCGGCGAGTAAGTGATTCGCGCGTGCTGCGATGCTCTTCATTAGCGGCGAGGCGTTCGAGATATTCGGGCTTGCCAAAATCCGTGAGCACCTGGCGATAGATTTCATAGAATTCGCGCATGTGCCCGACGATGTTAGTGGTGATGACGAGGCGTGCGTCGCGCTTGGCGATACGCGCACACTGCGTCAGCATTGCCTCTGGATTGTCGAAGTTGTTGACGCCCAGATTGGAGACGATCAGATCAAAGTGTGCGTCGGGGAACGGCAGCGTGTTGCCGTCGATTTTCAGCAGCGTGACGTTGGTTAAGCCGTACACATCCAGTTTTAGCGCCGCGCGGTCTAAGGCTTCCTGCCAGATGTCCACGCCTGTGAACTGACACGTGCTGCCGTGTATGTGTGCCAGCTCAAACAGAGGGACGCCTGTGCCGCAGCCAATGTCGAGGACGTTGAGGTTCGGACGCAGTTCAAGGTGTTGGAATATGAGGTGGGCGAAGTGTGACGCCCAATAAGAAACTTCATCGAAGACTGAGGCGATGCGCGGGTTGTTGAAGTCGATGGGGTTGTCGAGATAGTCCATTGGCAAATCATTTCGATTAGACGATTTGCCGCAATAGGTTAGCGAAACTTTTGTCCTGCTGCCAATCGCTCCAATGCTTCCTGGATGCGTTTGGCGCGCGTTTCGGGCTTTTTGGCGCTTTCAATCCACGACACGTAATCTTTGCGATGAGTATAGGAGAAGGCATCGAAGTTGGTGCGTGCAGCGGTATTGGCAGCGAGTACAACGCTGAAATCTTCCGGTACGCTGACCTGTCGTTCTTCGGTGTCCAGTTCCATCATGACGTGTATCGTGTCGCCAGTCGTTTTGCCGATCTGTGCTAACTGCGCTTTAGTGACCATCATCACATGTGTGCCATCGCCTATTGGCGCAATCGAACTCGCGTAAGGCAAACCGTCAATGGTGCCTTTAACGTTGACACGCGCTTTACTGCCGAAAACCTCGACCACGAGGAACGGCACGGTGATGTAATTCACCTGCACGCCGGGCGGTAATTCGAGAAGAGCGTCGAAAGTTTCCATGAGATAATCCTCAAACCCCCTCTCCAGGTTGAAGAGGGGACTTTGGGAAGGGAAGCGTATGTGCCAGACACGCCTGCTAGGGCAGATTCACAGTGATCTATCCACAGCTTACAGTAAATCCATAATCCTCTGTGAAGATGCACTAGAAATAAGATAGCACAAAAGTTCTAAATCGTCAACAGATATAGCAGGGCGATTGCATCAAAATCGCGAATGGGGTCAAGGAAGGTCAGAAACGTCATTGTAGAGGCGAACCTGTGTATTCGCCCGATGCTCAGCCATGTACGTTTGTCCCTACAAATATGTTGTGAACCCTTGTAACCTTCAAACTAAATTTGATGCGATTGCCCTACAGATATAGGGCGTGCTGATTTCGCAAGAGAAGCTATAATAACAGAGCGATTTTATTGTCTAACAGAATTGAATGGCGCATGATTCAACTCTCGAATATGTTGTGGCTGTGTGCGCTTGTTGGCGCAGTTCTTGGTTTTCAGCGCGGCTGGAACCGCGAGGTCATCTCCATGTCGGGGATTGTGTTGGGCTGGTTTGCCCTGTTCCAGTTTGATGGCTTGCTGCGTGGCACGCTGCTGGCAACCATGCCTTTCGATCAAGTCTTTTTAGTGCAAGTGCTGCTGTTTTTGGCGCTTACCTTTTTCTCGTATCAAACGCGCATCTTCACGCCGGAAGGACGCCCCGGCAGCGAAACTCGACGCGAACGCACGCAGAGCAGCCTGCTTGGCGCCCTGGTCGGTTTCTTCAACGGCTATCTGATTTGGGGAACGATCTGGTATTTTCTGGACATCAATGAATACCCGATGTCGCCCTATATCATCGCGCCCGCGCCGGGTTCTGCCAGCGCGAACTCGCTGAGCATGATTCCGATTGTGTTCTTTGGCGGTGGCTTGGATGGCACAGGTGATTTTCTGACGGCGGTAGTGATTATTGTCCTGTTCATCGTGTTGGTGGTGATGTGATGGTGCATCTTATCCCTGGACAACATATCCATCTGGTGGGCATTGGCGGCTTTGGCTTATCGGCGATTGCGCGCGTGCTGCTGCAACAGGGCTACACGATTTCTGGCTCTGACCGCGTGAAGAATAATCTAACCGAAGCGCTGGCAAAAGAAGGCGCGATCATCTATCAAGGGCACGCTGCTTCAAACATCACTGGCGCGGAAATGGTGATTATCTCGTCGGCTGTGACTGCGGATCATGTTGAAGTCGCAGCGGCGAATCAGCAGGGGATTCCCGTCTATAAACGCAGCGACATCATCGGCGCGGTGATGGATGGACACCTCAATATCGCTATCGCAGGCACGCACGGCAAGACGACGACGACGGCAATGGTCACACACATTTTGCTGAAGTGTGGCAAAGACCCCAGCTACATCATCGGTGGGGTGATGCAGAGCACAGGAAAAAACGCACACGCGGGCAATGGCAAAGCCTTTGTGGTTGAAGCTGATGAATACGACTACATGTTTCTCGGCTTGCGCCCGAATATCGCCGTGATTAACAACGTCGAGTATGACCATCCTGACTTCTTCAAAACGAAAGAGGCAATCGTCGATACGTTTCGACGCTTCGGTCAGCTTGTGCCAGCAGACGGTATCCTGATTGCCAACGCCGACGACCCAGTAGCGAAACGAATCGCGCGCGAATGTGCGCAGCGACAGGTATTCACAGTGTTGTTTGGCATCGATAGCGAGGATGCGACGTGGAGCGCTGGCAATCTGCATACGACGGACGACGGCTTCAGCGCATTTGATGTCGTGCGTGGCGGGAAACTGCTCTGCACGGTGAAATTACAACTTCCTGGCAGGCACAACGCCTTAAACGCATTGGCGGCGCTGGTGGTTGCGGATAGTCAAGGTATCCCATTTGACGAAGCTGCGGAAGCACTGTTGAGCTATGAAGGGACAGGACGGCGTTTTGAACTGTGTGGCGAAGTGGAGACGCCTCAGGGCAAAATCGCGGTGATCGACGATTACGCCCACCATCCCACCGCCATACGCCTGACATTGGAAGCGACGAAAGCGCGTTATCCCGGACGCAGCGTGTGGGCAGTGTGGCAGCCGCATACGTACAGCCGCACAAAAGCATTGTTAAACGATTACGCCAAAGCCTTCAGCAGCGCCGATCATGTGCTGGTCACGGACATTTTTGCAGCACGCGAAGTGCCTATTCCCGGCGTCAACAGCGCCGAAGTTGTGATTGCGATGGAGCACGCTGAGGTACGCTACACCCCACGTTTGGAAGATGCGATGGTCGCATTAGCACAGGGTGTGCAAGCTCCGGCTGTCGTCGTTGTCATGTGTGCGGGCGATGCAACGCGCGTGAGCGCCGAATATCTGGCGTGGCTGCAAAAACGGAGCGCGCAATGACGCTTTCGCCTTATCTGCGCGAACGCCTTTTGCCGAATGAGTCATTAGCACGTTACACGGCAGCGCGGCTAGGGGGTCCCGCCGAATGGCTGTATGCTGCTGAGGATATGGATGAATTAGTGGGCGTAGTCAGTGCGGCGTGGGCAGAAGGCTTATCTGTGCGAGTCATGGGCGGCGGCGCGAACGTACTGATTTCGGACAAAGGTGTGCGTGGGCTGGTGGTCATCAACGATGTGAGTGAAATCCAGTTCGGTGACTGGCATGACGATGACGGCTACAAACGCAACGTATCAGCAACGGCAGGCGTAGGATTGGTCGTACTGGCTCGCAAGTGTGCGGCACACGGTTTGTCAGGCATGGAATGGGCGGCAAGCGTGCCGGGGACTGTCGGCGGCGCGATTGTCAACAACGCGGGCGCGCACGGCGGCGATATGGCGCACAGTGTTGTGGATGTTGTGGTGCTCGATGCTGAAAAGGGTCCGCAGTTGATGACACGCAAGGATTTGCAGTACGACTATCGCTCATCAGTGTTAAAGACGCGCAAAGATCGACGCTTCGTCGTGCTGCTGGCGACGCTGACCCTGCATCCTGACGATCCTGAGAAGATTGAGGAACGTATGGACGAGTTCGTCGCCTATCGCAAACAGACGCAGCCGCCGGGCGCGAGCTTAGGCAGCATTTTTAAGAATCCACCGGAAGATTACGCCGGACGCTTGATCGAAGCGTGCGGGCTGAAAGGCGTTCAAATCGGCGGCGCACAAGTCTCTCCGGTACATGCGAACTTCTTTATCAACACAGGCGGCGCGACGGCACACGATTATTATGCGCTGGTGCAATATGTACACGCCAACGTTTTTGAGCGCACCGGAATTGATTTAGAGACTGAAATTGAGATGATCGGCGAATGGTAGAGGATAGTCGTTCGCTTTTAACTATGGCTCATTGGGTAAATATAGTATTGGGTAAATCTAGTTTGAACAAGGGGCTTAAGCCCCTTGTTCAAGGCGAAACAGAACTACTGCTACCCAAGAGCCTTTAACCATTTGCATTCCAGGAAGGTGTAGGGACAGGACAAAGTTTTTAGAGGGGTAAAACATATGTTGGGCGCATATCGCGTGATGGTGTTGGCGTTATCCATGGTGGTATGGATGCTCTTGGCGGCTAGTGCCTTGCTGGCAACAGCGCATGGGAACGCCTCACGCGGGGATGTGCTGGCGTTTGTGTCTGATCGTGATGGCATCCGCGATATTTTCCTG
>CALMZT010000430.1 GCA_937870805.1 uncultured Chloroflexota bacterium | reverse complement strand
AAGCGTTGCAAGAGTTACAAGACACATTTGAATATCCCTATACCCCCGCTACAGATCAACCTGTCGTCGTTGACCGCGACAACGAAATCGCAGAAACGCTCATCATGGGCTTGCGACTCACGCAGGAAGGCATCAATCGTGACCAGTTTCGCCAGCGCTTCGGCATTGATCTCGTTGATCTGCATCGCCCAATCATCGACAAATATGTCCATCACGGCTTGCTCCAGGTAGACACCGACACCGTGAAAATCACACGCAAAGGTCGCCTCCTCAGCAATATGGTATTCCGTGAACTGGTTTGATCAACACAAAACTTGGATTTCGCGTCTAGTTTTTAGAGAGTGGTTGAGAGGTAAGTGATGAATTGAGTCGCACCTCGTTGTAGGGGCGCAGCACACTGCGCCCAAATAAATTACCG
The DNA here is from genome assembly GCA_937870805.1 of uncultured Chloroflexota bacterium. Lineage (GTDB taxonomy): Bacteria > Chloroflexota > Anaerolineae > Aggregatilineales > Phototrophicaceae > JACAER01. The sequence goes on along the minus strand of CALMZT010000430.1, from coordinate 2,624 downwards.
TTTTTTGAACTTGGTTAACGTTAGATGTCGCAATGAGGCGATGCTGAAGCCCCTCTCCATGTGCCGCTTCTTCATCTACCAGACTCATTCCAAAAATGGATAAGCGAAGCGACGGGATTTAGGGTTTACAAGGGTAGGTATTGAATGCTTGCCTCAAAATCGTGCCTAAAAGGCTCAACTTTCAACCCTATTTTGAGGCTGCAACTCGCGCGGCGCGAACGCAAGTCCCCCTCTCCATGTGCCTGTACTCCTGCTTTCACATCTGTTTCAAAAATGGAGAGGGCGATTGAGGGGGTGAGGTTCAAGGCGAAGAATTGTCTACTCCATAAAATACCTACCCTTGTAAAGGGATTTACGGTGAGGTCGAACGCGAGAGCTTGAATAGGGTCTACTCATTGCACAAAATAACCTCTGCTATAAATGGTTTTAGGAGACATTTGACGCCATCAATCCTCTTAGAGAGTGGTAACCGCTTTGGCGTGCCTCTCCAGCGCCTTTAGTGCGCTTACCGTATTTTCAACTCAGCCTCTCGGCTTTAGCCAGAGGCGGCGCAAACTGCGAACTCCGTCTTTAAACCCCTTGTTCAGGCACAAATCATGGTTCAACTGCGTAAGCCCTCCCTCTATTGACTAACGACTAATAGCCATCCTCGAACATTACACATCGCATTAAAGTGTCAAAAGGAACGCAAATGACAGCACATTTGTACTAAACTGAGAACTGATAACTGTTTACTGAGGACTCTCTCATGTCAAAACGCTACACTTCTGAACACAAAACCGCTGTCCTTGCCCTGCTCGATGCCAATGGCGACAATATTGCGCTGACTGCCGCGCAGTGTGGCATTTCTGGGCGCACTATTTATACGTGGCGAAAAGAACGCGCTCAACGACAGCAGTATGCTCACCAATTGCCGCAGCTTCCCGAATTGCAGCAACACGCTCACCAATTGCGACAATCCCCAGAATTGCAGCAACACGAGAGCGAATTGCCGGAAGGCGATGAAATTGTGCTGCTGCGCAACTACGTCCAGCAAACGGCGCTGCGGATTGCCGCAAAGCTTTCCAGAGACTTGGAATCGCCCGCGCTCTATCACAAAGTCAGCGCCCTCAACGGCTTATTAGATCGGCTCACCAAAATCGAAAATGCTTTTCCAAAGACCAAAACGCCGATGGTGGTTCGCATCGAACGTATACCACTTCCTGAACGTATCTCCTCCACGCCGCCTGAAGGAGGCAATGACAACGAATAACCCACAACAAAAACAGCCCCGCCGGACTATTCCAACGAAGCTGCATTTTCTCTAAGGACTATCGACTATCGACTATCGACTAAAAGTTCACCGCTATTCGTCGTCTTTTGGCTCTGGTGATTTAAACCAGTCCATATCCAGATATTCGGCAGAGTTCACACGCTTGAGGCTCAATCCCAGGCGGCGGTTCTTTACGTCAATTTTCACCACGCGCAGTGTCAGCTTGTCGCCTTCATTCACGACTTCTTTCGGGTGATTTACGCGCTCGTCCGACAGTTCTGAGATGTGAATCAGCCCTTCGATGTCTGGCGCATCCACCAGCCGAGCGAACGCCCCGAACTTGGTCAGCTTCGTGACCGTGCCCTGCACCAGTTGCCCGATAGCATAAGTCGTCGCCACTTCATCCCAGGGGTCGGCTTCCTGACGCTTGATGCTCAAGCCGATGCGATTGCGCTTCTTGTCAACGCTGATGACCTCGACCTTGACCTGCTGGTTGACGCGCAGCACTTCACGCGGGTGCGTGACGTGCTTCCACGATAGTTCTGTTAGATGTACCAGTCCTTCCGCGCCGCCGATGTCCACGAACGCGCCGAAGTCTTCGAGGCTCACCACGCGCCCTGTACGCACATCGCCTACCGCCAGTTCCCCAACGAGGCTTTCCTTGCGCCGTTCGCGGGCTTCACGCGCCGCTGCCCGTTCGGACAGTATCAAGCGGTTACGGCTGCGGTCAACTTCCACGACCTTGACCATAATCGCATTATTGACCATGTTTTCCCAGCGCTCTTGCGGTGTATCGCCGCTGAGCAAACCGCGTCGATCATCGCTGATCTGGCTTTGCGGCACAAACCCACGCAGCCGCCCGAAGCGCACGATCAAGCCACCTTTGTTGTAGCCTGCGATGTGCCCTTCGTAGACCTTCTGGCTTTTCTGGAAGCCTTCCGCCTCTTTCCAGTCCATTTCTTCGACAGCACGATTGATCGACAGCAGCACATTGCCGTTGTGGTCGTGGGGATTGACGACGTAAACGGTGACGGACGTGCCCGCTTTCAGGTTTTCGACCATCGGGCGGCTCATACGATCCAGTTCACGTCCGGGGATCACCCCCTCCACACCGTCGCCAAGATCGACAAACACTTCCATCGGCGATGTGCGCGAAATCACGCCTTCAATCAACTGCCCGCGTGAAATCTTGCCCGCGCTTTCAGGAATGTCCTGTGCTGGCGCATCCGACGGAGCTTCATCCGACGCCGCTGGTACTCCTTGCATTTCGTCAGTGGTGATCGCTAACGCAGACGGTACTTCATAGGAAGCAGCGCCGGGAATATCCTGTGCAGCCACTTCTTCAGAGATGTCGGGTACATCCTGTGCAGAT
>CALMZT010000429.1 GCA_937870805.1 uncultured Chloroflexota bacterium | reverse complement strand
CGCCTACCTCACTCCCGTCACATTCAAACAACAACTTGAGAGAAACCTGAACACTCTTTCAAATTAGGGTATTGCCAATATCCCCATAGCTGTAATGATGCCCCCTCCGCTAATTCCTTTGCTAGTGTACGAATACGTCCCATTGGATTACTCGGTAGTGGTCTCCGCATCACCTTCTGCATGAACGCTTCAAAGTCAGCCATCTATCCCCCCAAAAAAGCTAACCGCTAATCGCTAACCGCCGCTTAAGCTTCCAGCTTAAAAATGTCACTCACCGAAATCTGAAGACCCGGAAACAGATTTTCAACCTCAAAAGTTTCACCCTCGTGGTAGATGCGTGGCGGAGTAGTGTTGTTCTGGTAACGGTGCAGTTCACGCGATTTGGGGTAAATTGCCCATGCTTCCTGTGAACCATACTTCAAATAATCGTGAATCTTTTCCAGCGTTTTTTGTGTCGTTTGTCCGGGGGAGGAAACTTCAACCGCTAAATCGGGTGCGCCTTCAAAATTGCCTGACCACTCGAAGTTTTCAGGAAAACGTTCACGGCGCACGAATGATAAATCAGGAATGCGCCCGACAATGATTTTCTTGCCTTCACGCTTGAGAACATATTTGATGCCATCAGTCTGCACACGTCCCAGTTGTTTTGTTCGGACAAATAACTTGAGAAGATCGTAGAGGTTGTCAATTACAATGACATGTAAGTAAGTCATACTCTCTTCGTCCTCCGCGATAAATTCTCCCTCTACAATTTCAATGCGCTGATCGGGGTCTGTTTCCAGCCAATCTTCGTCAGTGATGATATTTTCGATTTTGTCGGTCATCGCCTACTCCTTCCATCGATGCGCTTTCTCCATCATAGCCTAAATCCTGAGGATACACTTTGTAGTCTACACACTCACACTCGGACGATATTCCCCAAACACACCCCGCAAGGTATGGCATATTTCGCCCAACGTCGTGTCATTTTCCACGCATTCAATGAGCAGCGGCATGAGATTGTCCGTGCTGCGGGCGGCGGTTTCCAGGCGGGTGCGCAGGTCGGCAACACGGTTGTTATCACGTCGGGTGCGCAACGCTGCGAGCTTTGCGCGCTGCGCCGTTTCAATCGCTGGGTCAACTTTCAGCAGATCAAGGTGCTGCGTTTCTTGAGCCTGGAACATATTCACGCCGACAATGATTTCCTCGCCCGTCTCAACGGCGCGTTGATAACGATAGGCAGCGTCCTGTATCTCGTTGCTGATGTAGCCGCGCTCAATCGCCCGCAGCGCGCCGCCCATGTCGTCGATACGCTCAATGTATTCCTGCGCGCCCTTTTCGATTTCGTTCGTCAGATGCTCAATGACATAGCTGCCTGCCAACGGGTCAACGGTATCGGCAACACCTGTTTCGTAGGCGATGACCTGCTGCGTGCGCAGGGCGGTTTGTGCGGCGCGGGCAGTAGGGAGTGCCAACGCCTCGTCCATGCTGTTGGTGTGCAAGGACTGCGTGCCGCCCATCACCGCCGCTAACGCTTGTATTGCCACGCGCACGATGTTATTTTCTGGCTGCTGTGCGGTGAGCGTGCTGCCGCCTGTTTGCGTGTGGAAGCGCAGGAGCCAGCTTTTAGAATTCTGTGCCTTGAAACGCTCACGCATGATCTTTGCCCACAGGCGGCGCGCGGCGCGAAACTTGGCGACTTCTTCCAGAAATTGATTGTGGGCGTTGAAGAAGAATGATAGCTGCGGCGCGAACTCGTCTACGCTGAGTCCGGCGTCGATGGCAGCCTGGACGTAGGCGATGCCGTTCGCCAGCGTGAAAGCAACTTCCTGCACAGCGGTGCTGCCTGCCTCGCGGATGTGATAGCCGCTGATGCTGATGGTGTTCCACTGCGGGACATTGACACGGCAGTAGGCGAACACGTCGGTAATCAGGCGCATGGAGTGCTGCGGTGGGAAGATATACGTGCCGCGTGCGATGTATTCCTTGAGGATGTCATTTTGGATTGTGCCGCGCAGTTGGTTTTCTGATGCGCCTTGCCGTTTGCCGACGGCAATATACATCGCCAGCAGCACGCTTGCGGGGGCGTTGATCGTCATGCTGGTGGAGACTTTATCCAGTGGGATGCCCTCGAACAACCTTGCCATGTCATGTACGCTGCTGATGCTCACGCCGACCTTGCCAACCTCACCGAGCGCCATCGGGTCGTCGGCGTCGTAGCCGATCTGCGTAGGTAAATCGAAGGCGACGGATAAGCCACTTTGACCCTGTTCCAGCAAAAAACGATAACGGGCATTCGATTCCTCTGCGCTCGCATAGCCCGCGTACTGGCGCATCGTCCAGAAACGCGAACGATACATGGTTGGCTGGATGCCGCGTGTGTAGGGGTAAGTGCCGGGGTCGCCTAAGTCGGTGTCGTAGTCGATGGGTACATTATCGGGCGAGTAGGCGCGCTCCAGCGGAATGCCAGAGGAGGTGGTGAAGGTAGGTTTACGTTCTTGGGGCTGCTTTTCTGCCATAACTATCAATCCTGCTGGGTTTTTCGATCATGAGCATTGTTTATAGCTTGCCTATGATG
>CALMZT010000428.1 GCA_937870805.1 uncultured Chloroflexota bacterium | reverse complement strand
TGCCGCTGGCGATGCTGTTGTACAGCACGATTGCGGCGATTGAAACGCTCAACGGGCGCGATTATCGTTTACCCATCGTGGCGCGCTGGATTGATCGCCAACTGGCGGGCGGGCTGTTGAACGTTGGGTAATATTTTAACCTGTAGGGCGCACACGTTGGTGCATACACGTCAAGCTAGACCTTAATTTATATCTCACCTTTCGCATCCGTTCGCTGTTGTGGACGCTGGCAGTTTTGAACTGCCAGCTATGCGCGTTGGAAACCCGTGAACGGGTTGGGGGCTGCGATGTTTCAACCTCTTGAGAGGTTTACCCCTTCGCTGTTAGCTCTGGGTTTTGAACCCAGAGCGCTAAACTGCGTCAGGTGAGTTAATATCCCAAAACGGGACGACGTGCAAACTCCGTTTGCCTGGGTCGTCCCCTACGAATGTCGGTTTAACATAATTAAATTCAAGCGAAAACCATATTCGTTAAGGCTTATCTTGACGCCAATGCACACGTTGGTGTGCCCTAAAAAAGGGCGCGAATGCAGATGTCGTGCCCTTTTTGCGTTTTGCGCGTAATATTGAAGCAGTGCGGTTGATGGGATAAGGGGCTGATTGTGGCAAAGCGCATCGAAATCATCAGTAAAAAAGAGGTTTTTCAGAAATTTATTTTCAAGATTGAAGAAGCCCACCTGCGTTACGAGCGTTTCGATGGGGAAATGACGCCCGAACTGGTGCGGCTGAATCTCAATCGTGGTGACAGCACCGCCGCTGTCGTCCATAACAAGCAGGACGACACCATCATCCTCACCGAACAGTTCCGCTATTCCACTTATGACAAAGGTCCCGGCTGGATGCTGGAAATTCCGGCAGGCGTGATTGACCCCGACTTAGACCCTGACCCGGCAGCGACGATGCGGCGCGAGATCGAAGAAGAAATTGGCTATACCGTCGAGTCGCTGCGGCTGATTAACAAATTTTATTTGAGTCCCGGTGGCTCATCGGAGCGCATTTTCCTCTACTACACCAGTGTCACGCCGAAGCAGCAGACGAAGAAAGGCGGCGGTTTGGTGCATGAAGGGGAAGACATCCGCATCTTAAGCGTAAAAGTAAACGACGCGCTGCACAAAGTTGACAAAGGCGAAATCGTGGACGCCAAAACGATCATCGGCTTGCAGTGGTTGAAGATGAATCGACCTTAAGCCAATCGTCGCGCTGTTATTTCCCTACCTTTGTCCACTTTGCAGGGATGTCTTTCATGTCGTTCAGATTCGTAATGTAGCTCTCGAAATAACCGCAGTTCATGCAAAGATAGTTTTCAAAGCGTGGCAGCTTCAGGTTGCCAAAACTCAGCACAACCGTAAAATCTCGCTGAAAACCACCTTGTTTCATGTACACTTCGCTCGAAGCACATTTCGGACATTTGCCGGATTTCATAAAAATTTGGTGCAGGAAACCTAGCGCCTTGTGCGGTAGGATGATGCACCCGCTCCTTTCAAACTCACCTCAAATGAGGTAGAATAGAATTTAAGAGGCAACACCTGTGTACAGAAGGGAAGGCACTCCCGACCAGAACCCTGTACAGGCTTGGGTCGGAACGACGGTTGCAGAGCCCCTTAACAACGGTAGATCGAAGGTTGCAGACAGTAATCGTTGTCTGCGTAAAATCTTCAACGTCGGAAACCTCGTTTCTGTACTTCGCGGCTAGACTCGTCTCGTTGGGCGCTTGTCAACGCGCCAGTGCTTCGATGCCCTGGGTTCGGATCGCCATCGTTCCGAACTGAACGGATACCGCCGCTGCTGCCAGTTCCAAACCTTGAGCTTGTCTCAGTGGTCAGTTGACCTTGTTTTCCTGTGTAGAGTTTGCTTCATCAATTGCAGAGCGCCATCAACTAGCATCGCGCTCAATTACAGCGCGTGGCACTATTCCTTTAAATTTGAGACCATTTTCCCAACAAGCACCAGCCTGCACAAGACTTTAGCACCAATCCCATTCATTAACACTTGCGATTTCAAAAAACGATTATGATTGTTGCTGGAGCAATTTATTTATTCTCGCAAATTACAGAAGGAAACATAGAATGTCTCTGAAACGCTTATGGCTTTTAGTGATGGTGCTGCTGCTGCTGAGTGTCCCTCTCGTGGTTGCACAAGAGGACATTGAGGAACAAGGCACGATTGACGCAAATAACCCCGAAGCCACCTTTGACCTTGAACTTACCGCAGGCGAGACTGTCAGCATCACGGTGACTGCGACCAGCGGCAATCTTGATCCGATTTTAGAACTGCTGGATGCAGATGGCAATGTCGCTGCCCAGAACGACGACATTGACACCGAAGGCGGCAACTACAACGCGCAGTTTACGTACACCGCTGACGCCGATGGCATCTACACCATCCGTATCACAGCGTTTCAGGAAAGCGAAGGCGACTTTTTACTGACGGTTGCTTTTGGCGAGGCGACGCCTGTGGATAGCGAAACTTTTACTGGCGCAATCCAAGGCAGTCATGATGAAGTTGAATTTCAGATTGATTTAACCGAAGGCGCGATTGCCATCATCACCGTGACTGCTACCAGCGGCGATCTTGATCCGGTAGCAACTTTGTACAATCCCGATAACGACGAAGTGGCACAAAATGACGACATTGACACCGAAGGCGGCGACTACAACTCTCAAATCACCTATCAGGCACAAGTGAGTGGCACACATCGGCTTGTCGTCAGTGCATATATTGGCACGGGCGAGTTCACTGTTACTGTGACAGAGGGTGTCGAAGTGTCGCAGGACGATGTTGAGGACTCCACCGATGAGCGCCCTGAGCTTGATCAAACGCGGGAAACCGAACACTTCATCATTCACTACGCCGAAGACGGCGAAAATGCCACGAACCTTGAGTATGTTGATGCCGCCGCCGAGATCGTTGAACAAGTGTGGCAGATGGAAATCGAAGAGATGGGTTGGCCCGCCCCCCCCAGTGACGGCAGTGCTGGCGGCGATGATCGTTTCGATCTGTATTTGCTCAACTTATGTGGCGCTGAATCGATGTACGGCTATGCACAACCCGCAGGCGACACAGGCGATAACCCAAACAGCGCCGAGGTGGAGGAATATGGCATCAGCTCGTTTTTGGTGGTCGATAATGATTTTAATGATGCCTGCTTCACGGGCGGACAGGGCGACCTGTTGACGACGGTTGCCCATGAGTTCTTTCATAACATTCAGTTTGGTTACGATGTAAACGACGACCACCGTTGGTATTATGAAAGCACTGCCACATGGATGGAAACGCAAGTCGCGGGTGATAACCAACAGGCAACGATTTATGTCTCGGAATTGTTTCAGACGCCTGAGGTATGTCTTGGTTCTGCGGAAGGAGGGCTAGCTTATGGGACTTACCTGTTCATCCAATCCCTGGTGGATGCATACGGTGAGGGCGTAGTCCTTGAACTGTGGCAGAATATCGCGCAGGTCGAGGGTTTCGAGGCACTGACAATCACGCTTGAGGCTTACGGTGAAGACATTCCCACGGCGGTATCTCGTTACGCCTTGCAGAACCTTGTGCGCGCTTACCCGCTGGCAGACCTGTTCGGCGTGACAGTCTGGCTGGAAAACACCATTGATGACGTAGGTAATTGGTCATATACGGGTGAGGGTATCCAGGAATTGGGTGTTAATTTCTTTGCGGTTGATCTGGAAGCGGGTAACTACAGCGCGTACCTGAACGGCGATGATAGTAGCGAGTTCTGGCTGTATGCCATCGGCATTGTTGACGGTGAAGCAGATATACGCTCATTGGACAGCAACAGCACGTTCACAACAGAAGGCTACGATAATGTGTACCTCATGGTCTTCAATCCACAGTATGACGGTGAAGTGGAAGCCTGTGAATTCCTCAGCAACTACGACATCACGGTTGAAGAATCGGATGACGATGCCGTCGAAATCGAGTCGACATTGGACGCAGCGAATTTCGAACCGCTAGGGAACTAAATCCACGCGGATCATAAGTGAATACGCCGAGTGCCTCATGAAGCACTCGGCGTTTATTTTGTGCGCAAAACCATTTATCACCAGTGCCACACCCGATCCCAGGCTTGCATCCAGTCTGCGCCTCGACTGATCGCAAAATTGCCATCCGGGCGTTCCTGCAATTCAACGCCTGCGCGCCCGATGAAATCCGCTACTTTATCTACTGGCGCAAGCTGGATGCGAATAGTTGTGGGTTTCGCCGGGACATAGGGCTTGACCTTGCTCAAGTCCTTCAAGGCTGCACGCGCCCCATCCTCGATCATCTGGCGGGCGCGAACTGGCGGAATCTGGCGCGCAGAATAACGGGTTAGACCCTGCTTGACTGCCACCGTCGTCACACCATCCCCCAAAATTTCGCGCACTTCACGGCACACGGCAGCATCACCTGTCACCAGCGCGACAGGGCAGCCGTAATGCCCGCACAACGCCGCGTTAATGCCGCTTTCGCCCACCAGTGCATCGTTAAACCACAGATTGTCCCATTTCACAGTGCTAATGGTGTGGCACAGGACGCCATCTTTGGTATGGTTGCGGGCGTGCATCCCTACGAACAGCGCCGCGTCGCAGCCCTGTTCCAGCAGATCGGTGTAACGCGACCAAGGATGTCCCGCCACCCAATCACAGTCAGGATGCAGCAGTTCTGGC
>CALMZT010000427.1 GCA_937870805.1 uncultured Chloroflexota bacterium | reverse complement strand
ACAACGACTCACGGTTATCCCTCCAATAGTTAATTACGGAATGAAAGATTGAGCCGAAATAAAGCGTACCGTTAATGTCATGTCAAGTATATCACAACCCCGCGCAAATCTTCCAATTTAGGTTATGAGCCGTTTGTGTTTTACTGTTGGCAAAACCCTACTCTATGGCTTGCCTGCCAGTAGTCGCGCTTTCCATTCCTCTGGCAGCGCGACAGAGGCGTTCGCCTGATAGTCATAGACCACCGCTACCGTCACCGCAGTCGCGGCAGCAGCGCCATCTTTGCGCAGTATCACTTGTTCCATATCGAAACTTTTGTTGCCCAGGCGGCTGCATCGCGTCCAGATGTCAACCGTGCCATCGTCCATCGTCAGCGGCAGCTTATAGTCAATCGAGATTCTGGCGATAATCGCGCCGACCTCCGCGATACTCCCTTCCCATATTTTCAGGTCTCGAAAAAAGCTGATGCGTGCGTGTTCGAGGTACGTCAAATACTTGGCATTGTTGACGTGTCCCAGCGTGTCCATGTCGCCGTAGCGAATGGTGATCGGCGTGTGGTAGTGAAAGTTTTCGGGCGCTGTGGGCATGGGGACTCCGATTGTTGATTATTCGTTATTGGTTTTTAGCGTATTCAGGCGATTGTGACAACAATTGTGGGAGACACAAAAAAACGCTAACATACTTTCATACCTAACAAGGAAAGATCATGGGAAAGCAGGCGAAGCTTCTCAAAAAATTATTATCTGGTTCAAAAAATATCCGTTTTGATGATTTTGTCACCTTGCTAGTTGCTTTTGGATTTGAATTAAAACGTACAAGAGGTAGCCATCGAGTTTTTAAACATCCATCTGTGCCTAAACCCTTTCCAATACAACCTAAAGCAAATGGTCAAGCGAAAATTTATCAAATACAACAATTTCTAAAATTGATCGAGCAATACGAGTTAAAACTAGAAGAGGATGGCGAAGAATGAAGGATTATCATATCAATATCTTCTACAGCCAGGAGGATGAGGAATACATTGCTGATATTCCCGATCTTGAACCCTGTTCAGCCTCAGGAGCAACACCTCAGGAAGCGCTGGAAGAAGTCCTCATCGCCAAAGAATTATGGCTGGAAGTTGCACGGGAAGAAGGGCTACCCATTCCAGAACCGCGTTATCGTCCCGCGATTTATCAGGTGAGTGCCTAATCTTCTATTCGCCTGTCACCGCATCGAACACGGGCACTTCATCGCCCACCGTCGTAATCAGCGTCGAGGGTTGTCCGATCATGTCAAGTGAGGCGTAGTGCAGTTCGACTTGTCCCGCGCTGTTGAAGGCGGCGAACACGTAAAGTCCATCGCCAGCGAATACGGGATTCAGCGCGGGTTCGGTATCGTTGGGCAAACGCTGCGGCGCGGCGTTCGGTGAACCCAACCACAGCGCATCATCCTGCTGGAACGCGAAATTTGCTGTATCGTCAATCCACTGCGGCGGCTGAAGATTGCCCGCCTCGCCCGTCGCATACAACTGCGCGTTATCGCCGTTTGTGTCTGCAATGTACAGTTCAAACGTGTTATCGGTTGCCCCTTGTGCGCGGCGCATGAACACTATTGCTGCTGTATCCCATGACCAGCGCGGCAGTCCGAAGAAGCTGGCTTCCACTGTGCCGATTTGCTCACGATCACTCGGCGTTTCCACAGGCAAGCGCCACAGTTCCGTCGCGGGCACAGCGCTTTCGTCGTAGACCAGATCGGGGTCGGGCAGCGCGACGAGCACAGCGCTGCTGTCGGGCATCCAGAAGATTTCGGGATAAAATTTATACGACGCACCGGTGCTCACACCATCGAAGAACAGCAGATTGTCTTGCGATTGTCCCAGCGGGTCGAGCACGCGGATGACACCATCACGCCGATTGTACGTGCCGGGATACACCGTCACCATCAACTGGCGATCAGGGCTGAAGGTGAACGCGCCGCCTTCGGTGGGTGGCAAGATCAGCGAGACTTCGCGCGTGCGGATTTCGGCGCGGTAGAGGTCATCACGCGCGCTGAGATCGTTCGTCGTCTGCGCCAGCGTGTTGAAAAACAGGGTGTCGTCGTCCAGCCAGCCGACTTGCCCAACGAGGGGTCTACCAGCCGCTACCGGGCGAATGCCGTTATTACGTGAGGCGATTTCCTGCTCTGCCGTACCCACCGTATCGACCACCCACAGCGATTCGGCAACGCCCTGCGGTCCGCGTGTGAAGGCGATGTTCTGTCCATCAGGTGCGATATACGGATGCACCACGCCGCCGCTGGCGATACGCCGCACTTCGCCTGTGCTTTGCTGCCATGACATGAGATCGCCGTTTTCAATCCACGCAACAGTGAATGCGGAGGACACCACAGGCGTTGGCGCAGCGGTAGGCTGTTGGGCGAGTGTGCAGGCGTTGAGCAGTAGGAAGAGGGAAAAGAGCAGCGCGCGAATTCGCATCGACTCTCCGCGTGATGACAGGAACGATAGAGGCATTATAGCGCGGGTTTTAATCTTCCAGCAGCGGGAATGGACCTTGTTCTAAATCGGTGCCTTGCTGGTGATAGTGCCACACGGTACGCATCCGTTGTTTAATGTGCTGCTGGTCGGCGGGGCTGTAGGTATCGAAGCGTTCTGGTTCGCGCTCATAGTCAACATGGTAACTGTAATACCTAAGGCTTTCGTATGTATAGTTATAGACTTTACTTAAGTCAAGTAAGATGTTTTCTTTTCTCATCAGTGGAATAGAAATAATAGGCATTCGCTCATCTACAGAAACACCATAAACCTGTGTTGTACCCTCGTTGAACTTTGGTTGTGGGTTGCTGACAATCGCTAAATAAGGATATGACCAATATTCTCTATCAGGATAGCTTGGTATATGTTTTATGACTGATGGGGTTTGATGTAGGTAGTCAAGTTCAATCAGGATTACCCCATGCTCTAGAATTGCCTTACGTTCTGAGATGTATCGTTCAATCCCTCTCCCACCTTCTTTGCTATTGGGATGCAGCAATTCGATCCAAACAATCGGCTTCCCTAAATCAACACTACCTTCCAATTTGCCAATGATGATGCCCATCAAAGGATAGTCGTTCGCCTCGTCCTCGTATTCACGAATTTGCATTGATCGTTTTAGGCTTACAAAATATCCAGGTGGTAGTAAAGGGTCAATATTTTCACCAATATGGACAATATGACTACCATGAAACGCATCCCATCCATCAGAGACATTTTGTAAGTGGCTGTGCAAATGAGCATTAACCCCTACATATTGATTTTTACGTGATCGGATTGCCATTTGAACGTACCTCAGCCTGATTTCTTGTGCTTACTATAGCACAAAAAAGCGAGGGGCAAGCCATCGCTGACTCACCCCTTTATAATGCTGCTTTACTGTCCCTGCTGCAAGTTAATCACCAATGTCATATCGGTGTCAGTGATGGTTGCACCTGTTAAGCGCACGTTGGGTCCGTTGTCGCGGCTGGCGCGGCTGTTGAGCGCTTGATTGATGCGATCTGCGATTTGCTGTAAACGTTCGTCGTTCGCTTCAATCCCCTGAATATCGGCTTGCGTCACGGCGACCTGTACCTGCCCGTCGCTGGTCGTTACTGCCAGCGTCAGTGAACCATTGACGAAATTCCCCGTCCCGTTTTGCTGTTCGTATTCGCCGCTGATGACCATCTGCCCCGCTTGTAAATCGACGCTTGGGTTGCGCACACGCACGCTCTCACCGCTGGCTTCAGCTTGGGCGATGGCTTCCGTAATCAACGTGTTCACTTCGCTCTCTGTCAATGTGAGGCTGATGTCGATGCCGCCGTTCGGATTGCGGTCAATGCCGACATTCCCCATATTGCAGGCTGCCAGAACGATCAGCAGCACACTTGCGATCAACAACATTTTTTTCATGGTCTACTCCCTTGTGTTCGTAGATAACACATTGAGTATAGTCGTGGAATTGTGAAATACCGACCCCACAAGGAGGTCGGCTTCCTATTTCGACGAGCAGCGCCCGCTTTCCGCAGGTCTTACATGCTCTCCACAGGCGTCTCTGCGGGTGTCACCCACCCTAGTTCGTAAGAAAGGTTTATCGTGCTTTGCACTTGGTTATCGTGACAAAGCCCATGCGGTACAAGTTTTACAGCACAGCCTGACTGTGCCAACTACCTACCTGTATTGTTAAACTGCCACCTCTCAAAGAGGTATGTTAATTTTAGCAGGGTCTGTGATGGACAACCAGGCACTTTCACCCACGACCACAAGGGTCGTGGTACTCTCGCGCTATTTTAATGGAAAAGTACAAAATCATGGTGAAATCATTCCACTTGCCGCTTACGCTGTCTTGCGCCACAATCAACCGTAACACCAGGAGGGACATTCATGGCACTCTATCCTCTGCTGCTAGAACCTGCACTGCACACGCGCGTATGGGGCGGACGGCGCTTGGAAACCATCATGGGCAAAAAGCTGCCCACCGACGACCCCTACGGCGAATCGTGGGAAATGCACGATACGGCGAAAGTTGCCAATGGAGAATATGCGGGGCGCACGCTGGGCGCCCTGTTGAGCGAGTTTGGTGAACAGCTTGTCGGCAACCAGAACGATCCCGGGCAAGGGCTGCCGCTGCTCGTCAAAATCCTCGATGCTTCCGACTGGCTGTCGGTACA
>CALMZT010000426.1 GCA_937870805.1 uncultured Chloroflexota bacterium | reverse complement strand
CATATTGATTCCGTTGACGATGCTGCCTGATTGGCTGCGTGGCATTGCCAACGCCTTACCTTTCGGACAAGCCGTGTTCGTACCCATCTCTATCCTCAGCGGGGTGACACCGTTGAGCGATGTACCGCGTTTGTGGCTGATACAGGTGGCGTGGCTCATCGGCTTGTTCATCCTGTCGCGCGTGGTGTTCAGCATCGCCGTGCGCAAAGTCACGGTGCAGGGGGGATGAGAGAAGTTATCAGTTGTCAGTTGTCAGTTATCAGTAAAATGCGAATGTAAAACACTCACGTTTGTTGGAAACTGACAAATCGGTAGTTCGTTTTTGTATTTCACTCATTGCTCGTTGCTCGTTGCTCATTGCTTATTAGAGGAACTTTATGCGCCGTTATCTCGATTTATACTGGATGTTCCTGCTTCAGCGCTTCAAGATTTTGATGGAATACCGCGTCAATTTCATCATTGGGGCAGCGTCAACAGTCGCCGGACAGGGGGCAGGCTTGCTCATGGTGTGGGTAGTGATGAGCCAGATTCCCGACCTCAACGGCTGGACACTGCCCGAAATCCTGCTGATTTACGGCTTGCTGGTGCTGTCGAAGTCGCTCAATCACATGTTCGCCGACAACCTGTGGACAATCGGGCGGCAGTACATTCGCACGGGGAATTTTGATCGCTTTCTGGTGCGTCCCATCGACCCGCTGTTTCATCTGCTGGCAGATCGGTTCTGTCACGACGGCGTGGGTAATTTCCTCGTCGGCGCGGCGCTGGTCATTATCTCTACGCGCGAACTCGGCATTGTGTGGACGCCATTTAGTCTGCTGTATCTCATTGTCGCGGTCATCAGCGGCGGGGCGATTTTCTTCGCGCTCAATCTGGCGACGTGTGTCAGCGCCTTCTGGATTGTCGAGTCTGTGCCTGTGACACGCGCCGTGTTCGAGAATCACCTGTTTGCGCAGTACCCGCTAACGATTTACCCACGCGCTATTGGCGTTTTGCTGACGTGGATTATCCCCTATGGACTTGCCTCGTTCTATCCAGCAAGCTATCTCATCGGGCGGGATGTGGGTGTGTTAGCGTGGCTGCCGCCGATTGTCGCGGCGATTTTGGTGTTCGCCGCGTATCGCTTCTGGGTGTTCGGCTTGCGACATTACAGCGGTACGGGGTCATGATCTAACAGGGCACGTTATGTCCAGCACACAAAACCCTGTTACCGTTTCACCACACCCTCGTCAAAAAAGCGATGTGCCAAATTTTCCGCTTCCGTATCACTGCCGGGCGGCACACGTACTGCCACCGTATCGGTATAAGAGCCGTAGCGTTGGTCGATGCTGATTTGAAAATTCACTGTCGCAGGAGTGCCCGCTTGATAGTAGACATTAATCAGCCGTTCGCCCCAACTACGGAACGTGCGATAGCCGTTGTCGTCGCTGTACATGCCCTGCTTGCCAATGTACACATTTGGCGGTTCGGAGCGCAGGCGTCGTTTGCGCAGCGCGCGGATTTTGTTGCGCTCAGCGATCACTCTCCCCAGCGTGATGATGAGGATAAAGGTGAAGAACGCGCCCAATGGCAGCGCGACGATGAGCAGATTCGCGCCGTCTGCGCTCGCCATCGTGAACGTATAGCCAGATACTATCGTAAAAATAATCACCACCACAACCAGCGTGCCCCAGGGAAAACGCAGCCTTTTCATCTCCGTTTGAAAGGATTGTTGCGCGAAAGCGCGCCACTCGTCCACGCTGTCATACTGCGCCCAACTCACCCAGGCATTGTTGAGCAGGCGTTGAATCGCTGCACGCTCTGACAGCCCGCGCAGCCAGATCACGATGAAGCCGACGACCAGAATCAACACCGCTGCGGTGGACATCATCAGAAAGGGCAGCGGTGTTTCATCGCGCATCTCTCGGCTGAGAGGACTATCGGTGAACACCAGCGCCAACGTTGTGCCTGCGCCGATGAGGAAAAAGAACAGTGCGCCAAGCAGCGGAAACCAGAAGTTTTGGGTTTTGAGGACGAGTCGCATTTGGTTGTCTTCCATGAGGTGCAATGTAATTTACTTGGGTGGATGGTGCCCACCTGCTGCCCAACGCATCCGCGCAACGACAATCGGTGGGCGATTCATCTTCAAACGCGCAACGGTGGCACGTCCCACAGGAGTCAAGCCGCGTACCCGTGCTGCTCCATCTGTCCACTCAAAATGCTCATGCCATATTTGCGTGCGGGGATTAAACAAGGGAACACCCTCTCCTGTGTCTGAATCAAGTACGACAGTGGCTTTGTGTTTGTGGTTGTTGCAGTTCCAACACGCCAGGCACAGGTTATTCAGCACATCGTCACCGCTTGGGTCGATGTGATCGACCTGCATTGTTTGTCCACTGTTGTCCTCTGAGGTTTGGCAGTATTCGCAGCACCCACGCGCCCGTTCATGGACTAAACGCTTGATGGCACTCCATGAAAGTTCATTCATGTGGCGGCTTGAAATCCTTTTGCCTAAAAACATAGCCCCGTTCACGCAGCAGCGCAGCGGCTTCGGCTTTGCGCAGCATCAAACGATCTGCGCGTTCAACTAGACCGTCAAGTTCCACACGCTCGTCGTCGCCAATCGTTCCGCGTGTATTTTTATCCATCAGCGCATGGGCACGCGCCTGTACATCCTCTGGCATTTGTTCGCGCGCGATTGTCCACAACGCATCATCCGAGAGGTGATGCAGCGCGTCAAGCTCCGCTTGCTCATCGGGCAACAGCGCAGGCAGTGGCGCAGACAGGGTTTTCAAATGATCCAGCAGTACCTGTTCAACGGGCTGCGCCGTCGTCTCAGCGATGGCACGCGCGCGTGCGGAGATGTCTTCAGGGACTGTCAATACAATCGTATCAGCCATCGTTCGGCACTCACTCTAGGATATTGTTTCCATTGTAGCTGATTCTTGCCTTACACATCACAGGTTTCAACAACATCGTCACACTCGCCGATGCATGAGAAGATAATGAGCAAATTCTACTCCAGCGCGTGTATATGTGAAAATAGTAACAAGAGTTTTTGGTAATGCATAGCTTGAAGGCGCGTGCCATCAATGAATCGTCAATAACGAACAACCAAGAACAAAGGAGTTTCGACCATGCCAGACTATGACATCATCATCGTTGGGGGACGCGCGGCAGGTTCGACGCTGGCAGCAAGATTAGGCAAAATGGGCGTGCGCGTGCTGCTGCTGGAACGCGCGCAGTTCCCCAGCCTGCCTGCCGCATCCTCGCCCATCATCTATTCGTCCACGATGCGCCTGCTGGATGAAATCGGCGCGAAAGAGTCTGAATACGCGCGCAATACTCCACGCATCTACGAGATGTTCATGGACAACGACTACTTCTGGACACGCATTCCCATCCCCGACGAAAACGGGCGCAATTACGCCTACGCCATTGACCGCGCGCGTTTCGATGGCGCGCTGTGGGACAACGCTTTGCGCTTCCCAACGGTGGAAGGGCGCTTTGGCGCTTCCGTCAGCGATTTGCTGTGGGATGAGGGGCGCTTGTGCGGTGTTGTCAGCAGCGGCGAAAGCATCACCGCTGATCTGGTGATTGGCGCAGACGGACGTTTCAGCACTGTCGCGCGCAAAGCAGGCGCACAACTGCGTGACCAATACGACGAATACCCGACGACGCTGTTGTATGCCTATTGGCGCGGCGTCCAGCGCTACAAGAACAATGCGCCGACCAGCGTGGCTTACGGCAGCGACCAGTTTGGCATCGGCTATCTGGTGATGGAAAGCGCCGACGACAGCACCGTGATTGTCATCGAAGGGCAATCGCGGCTCATGGATTTCCCCGGCGGACAATCGGAGCAGTTTTATCTCGATACCGTCTATAAAAATCCCAAGATCGCTGAGCGTTTGCAGGACGCGGAAATGGTGACGAACGTGCGCGGGATGCGCGATGTCGGCAACTACTATCGCACGGCAGGCGGCGCGGGTTGGGCATTGGTGGGTGACGCTTATTTACAGGAAGACCCGCTTGATGGGCAGGGCATCTACAATGCCGTGTATGCTGCCAAGAAGCTGGCGCAAGCCATCGCGCATTATCGCAGCGGCAGGAAAATGTGGTTGCAAGCTGTCGAATGGTATGACGATGCTGTGCGTGCTGAAACCTATTACATGTACAAAACGGCGATTGAACGGGTACGCACCAACCTGTATGAGCAGCCGCCTGCGTGGGTATTACAAAACCTCGCGCGCTGGCTGATGGAAGATGAACGCAACGTTGATTATCTGGGACGCATCCTCACACGCGGCGGCAGCCCCAACGCCATGCTGTTGATGGCAGCGCCGAGGATGATGGGCGCGGTGGTGCGCGGCGGCTTGCGGGATTTGCGCAATCGCGTCATCGAGCGCTTGCCGCTGGCGAATGTGCTGCGGGGTATTGTGGGAGAATAGCCACTTTGTTCCGTTTCCCGATGTACAATAATAGATGACTATGTAGAGGGTGTTTATCGTGACTGATTTACAAACGCTGCTAACTGAAATTGATGAACTGCCGCCAGAAGAACTGGAAACCGTTTATCGCCACATCGTCCAACGTCGCCATGCCTCATATTGGCTTGTTCCTGGCGAGAACCTGAAGGCGATTCAGGAAATGATGCGCCCTGTCTACGAACAGACGGCGCAGATGACGGATGAAGAAATCAACGCAGCAATTGACGAGGCACTTGATGAGGTTCGGCGTGAGCGCAAAACCCATCGTCGTGATTGACACTCAACTATTCTTGCGTGCCACGCTTAACGAGAGATCGTTACCAGCAAAATTGATCTTTCAATTTGGACATCTGTATATCTTATGGATAAATCAAAATAAACACTAACAATCTGTTCAGGACAATGGGCTTAAGCCCATT
>CALMZT010000425.1 GCA_937870805.1 uncultured Chloroflexota bacterium | reverse complement strand
CGGGGATGCGCAGCTACGGCGACGTATTGAGCTTGAATCCGTATCTTCCAGCAGGATGGGAAGAGTATCAATTCAAGGTCGCGTACAAGGGTTCGACGTTAAGAGTGACGGTGAATAAGGCAGGAATCACTTATGAAGTGATCAAAGGAAACACTCTGGAAATCCTGCACAACGGCGAAAAATTGCAGTTGACGAAGGGGACGCCAGTCATGAAGCCAGCGCAGGATGTGACGGTGGCGGGGTAAATATCGCTCAAACTTCTTGCGTAGAGCCTCACAGCCACTGGAGCGCTTCGGCAAGGGTTGGTTGCGCCGTTGTGCCGCCGATGCCCTGCGTCGAAAGCGCTCCGCAGATGCAGCCCATGCGCAGACAGAGTTGAATGTCCCAGCCATTGAGATAACCATAGATAAAGCCTGCATCGAAGGAATCGCCTGCGCCTGTGGTATCGACGACGTTTACCGAAAGAGATTGTGCGGTATAGAGTGCATTATCCTGCCGCGCCATCGCGCCGTCTGCACCACGTTTGAGCGCCACCAAGGGCACGGTTTGCGAGAGTGTTTCCAACGCCGTTTGTATTTCGGATTGGCGCGTGATTGCCAGCAGTTCGGTTTCGTTCGGCAAAAAGAGATTCACATGGCGCAGCACAGCACTCAAGCCGCTATTCCATTTTTCCGAAGGGTCGTAGTTGGTATCGAGTGAAACCGTTAAGCCGTGTGCGCGGGCAGTTTCAAACAAACGGGGAACATCGGGTTTCAGCGCGTCGAGCAGGAAGTACGAACCCATGTGTAGATGGCGCGCACGCTGAATGAGCGAGAAATCAATTTCATTGAACTTCAGAGCAGCGATTGAACCTAAATAGGTGAGAATGGCGCGATCAGTGGGTCTCGAAAGGATGACACTTAAGCCTGTTCGGATGTGCGTATCGACAACGACGCCGCTGGTATCGACGCCGCGCGCTTTGAGGGAGTCGATCATGAAACGTCCAAAGGTGTCATCACCGACTTTGCCGATAAACGCCGTGCGCAGCCCCAAACGTGCCGCGCCACACGCGAAGATAGCTGATGAACTGCCCATCGTGAGCGTAGCGTCATCTAACAGTTTTTCGACTTGTCCGAACGCGGGCGTGACATCCCCACTCAGTACCAAATCGGCGTTGAGTTCACCCACGACAACGACATCAAAATCAGGCGACATGACTGATCCAATCATTTGAAAAAGCAGCGACAATGCGCTACAGTGCGCTGGATACATTCGTTTAGAATGCGCCCCTACAGATAGTGGTTTAAACATACAAATATGAACCCATCTTTGCAACTTTCTGATTTTATGCCGCGCGCGCAGTTGGTGACGAAAGTCACGCAGATTGATAAGCCGCGCTTTCCGGTAATCGATGCACATAATCACCTTGCCGAACCGTTTGGCGGCGGCTGGGACAAGCGCCCGATCAATGAGCTGCTTGATGCGCTGGATGCTGTTGACGTGCGGCTGTACGTTGACCTCGATGGTGGTTGGGGGGAAGACATCTTGCATCGCCATCTCGACACGATCAAAGCCGCCGCGCCAGAACGCTTTCAGATGTTTGGTGGCGTGAATTGGGCGGCGTGGGCAGAACATGGCGATAAGTTTGGTGAATGGGCGGCGCAGCAGTTTCGCTTGCAGGTGGCACGCGGCGCGCAAGGGCTGAAGATCTGGAAGCCGTTCGGTTTGCATGTGCGTGACCAGCACGGCACGCTGGTCGCCGTTGATGACTCGCGTTTAGACCCATTGTGGGCGACAGCAGGCGAACTGAAGCTGCCTGTGCTCATTCATGTTGCTGATCCGGTAGCATTTTTTGAACCCATCGACAACACCAATGAGCGTTGGGAAGAACTACACGCGCATCCTGACTGGCAGTTCACCAGCCCGCCCTTCCCCAGCTTCATGACGATTTTGAACGGGTTCGCGAATCTCGTGGCGCGTCATCCGCAAACGACGTTCATTGGCGCGCATGTGGCTTGCTATTCTGAAAATTTAGGTTGGGTGAGTGCTTTACTTGATCGCTGTCCTAACTTATATGTGGACTTTAGCGCCCGCATTGGTGAACTCGGACGACAGCCCTACGCCGCGCGCCGCTTCTTCCTGCAATACGCTGATCGCATCCTGTTTGGCATCGACGCTGGCGCAAACATCGACAGATACCGTTTATACTATCGCTTCCTTGAAAGCGACGACGAGTATTTTAATTACAACAATGCGCCCATTCCCAGTCAGGGACGCTGGTACATTTACGGGTTGTATTTGCCTGATGATGTACTGCAAAAAGTCTATTATGAGAATGCTGCGCGTATCCAGGGAGTTTCGTAAATGAGTCAAGGTCAGTTCACGAATGACGAAATCTTGAGCCAACACGAAGCATGGACTGCCGCGCTGGATGTGTTCAATCAGGAACACAGTGCGCTCACGAAATTAGTACAAGAAAGCAGCTTTGAGTCCGTGCTTTTTACGGGCTGCGGCTCGACGTATTATCTGGCGCTGTCAGCGGCGGCTGTGCTGCAAGAATTAACTGGTATTGATGCAGGTGCGCTGCCTGCCTCCGAAATCTGGTTATCGCCGCGCTCGTCGTTTCGCGCTTCAGGCAGCTGCTGGCCCACTGGGCGGCCAGCGCGGGCAGCGACACGTTGCGGTACACCGGCTCACCGAGCAGCAGGCCCTGGCTCTTGCGCTCCTCGGGGCACAGCCCCACCCC
>CALMZT010000424.1 GCA_937870805.1 uncultured Chloroflexota bacterium | reverse complement strand
TCATCGCGGCGGAACAATGCAGGCACAGCGTCGCCCCATGTCAGCAGCATTCCGATCAACAAGGCAATAGATGTTGCTACGCTAATCAGAATTTGTGCTGCTTCAGAAAGGCGCTGCCACCAACCATCGAGGGGTTTGAACACCGCCCGCCAATTGATTTGCCACCCTGTAACGATGACGCTGATACTGGCAATTATCATCGTCAGTAACGCGATAGAAATCTGACTGTTATAGGGCGCGGCTAAATCGCCCGAACTCACACCGTAACCTGCCAACGCCCAACGATCTTCGCCACGATCTGCTATCACGCGAAGCGTATGCTGCGCATTACTCAGGTTACGTGCAACAGCTACCAGGTCGGTTTCTGGAAGCAAGCTGTTGCTCGTGAGGACAATGTATGCTGTACCATCAGGGTCATGCGCTGTGGCATTGGCTGGCTGTCCATCAATCGTTGGATAAAGATAAGCGACGTAGTTATCCTGCCGCAGCAGCAGCGCAACGTCTGTTCCCGTAAATGTAAATTCGAGTTGACTATCGGTGGGTCGTATCCAGCCAATATCTGCGCCGAGATTGCTGAACGTCCATACCCCACTGTAACGTGTATAAGGATTTGCGGCGGGAAACAAACCATCATTGGCACTATTGGGTATTGTACGTTGCGCAAGGGCTGACCACAGTGCGGTAGGGTTTCCCTGTTGATCAATCACCGCGAAACCCCACAGTGGATCATCGACTGGTGCAAGTGGCTGCCAATGCTGCAAAATCATGCCGCCAAGCCATGTCCATTCACGTTCAGCACGATCAAGGGCGCTGAGTGCATATTGGATACGCTGATCTTCACTGATATTTCCCCAGATCGACGGCGCGCCTGTCCAGCCTTCAGGCAGACTATTCCAGCCCCACGCGCTTGCCCACAGCGCTTTATGTCCATCGCCGTTACGTACCATTTCTTCACGCAAAGCGATGATGCGCGAAAAGTTCAGCGCAGCGTTGTCTACAGTACGATCTAAGGGAGAAATATCAAAGCCATAGGGTTTCGCGGCGGCAGCATCCATGAAGTCACGTGCGCCAAGCGCATAAAGGTCGCGCAGGTACAAAATGTCACTGACGTTTTCGGGTCCCTGTTCCGTAGTTGGCGCAAGTGCTCCAGCGATCACCGTTGCATCTGCATCTGCTGCATGGATCGCCGTATAAGCGGCTTGCAGCATTGCCACATAAACGACAGGACGCGGCAGGAGGTTCCCCCATGCGGCTGTCAGATTCGGTTCATCCCAAATCTGATAGTAGTCGATACTTTCTCCATAGCGGCTGGCGAAAGCGCTGGCAAATGCTGCAAATGTTGCCGGATCATCTGGCGGGGTAGTGCGATTGTTATCTTGTTGAGAGGGGTGTGTCCAGGCTGGCGAGTTCATCAGCACCGCAACAAGTTCTAAATCGGGGAATTCTTCAAGCGCTGCAACAATCGTGTCCCATGTTTCCCAGTCATATTGCCCCTGCTGCGGCTCAATCTCATCCCAGCGCACAAACTGCCGCACCCAAACGACATGTGCCTGCTGCATGAGGTCGAACTGCCGCCGTAATTCTTCAGGAGAGTATTGGGTTAGCTCGGCATTCATGCCAAGTAGGGGCAGGCGAAATGGAAGCTCAGCATTTTGGGTGGCATCGACGTAGCCGCGCAGCATAAAGTCACGCTGTTGGATTGTGCTGAACAGCGCCACAATGCTGCCCATCAACGTCATGAGTGTGACAGCAAAGATGAGATGTACGCGGGTCATCGCGCCCAAGCCGGCTTTGACGCAGCGCCGTCTACGGTAAGCTGATGGGCGATGCCTGTTTCCACATTGACAATCCACAAGTTGCCTTGATAAATCAGCGCAATCTGTGTGCCGTCGGGACTCCACACAAAGTCCTGCGCAAAGCCATCGGCGGTCATGCCCTGCTGCTCAGGCGTAGGGAACACGACACGCGCGTTGCTGCCATCTCGATCCGCGACAATGAGGTCATATTCGGCGCGATCATTGATGCTGTTGTTCCAATCCCGTGCCCGCAGATACGCCAAATATCCGGCTGGATATGGTGAGTCCGGCGACGTAATCAGCGGCGAGTAGCGCGGCGATGACCAGATGCCCGCGTTTTCGACAATCGCTGCTTGAAAGTCGCCAAACGTGTCTGTAGTCGCCACATGGAACGCGGGACTATTCACGGCGGGTTCATTGCCTACAGGCGCACCATGTACTGTTGTTAAGAGCAGATTGCCATCCGGTGACCACGAGAGGGTTGAGCGCCATGAATACTCGCCTGAGCCAAAAGTTGCGTAGGTGATGAGCAGCACACACTCATTGGTTTCAACATCAAGGATGCCGATGCCATCGGCTTGGGCACAGGCGACTTTCGTGCCGTCGGGCGACCACTGGAAGCGCGTGCCCCACCAGTCGTATAACCCACGTATCGACTCGGTGACGACTTCACGAATATCGAGTGGTTCGCCCGTGTCTGGTTCGATGCGCATGAGCCATAAGTCGTTGTTGGCGCGCCAACCGGGGGCAACATCGCGTCCTTCTGCCGTCGAGTAGCTAATCGTGTTGTCGCTGCCGGGCACCCAATCCGCGTAGAGCAGGTCGGTGGGCAGCAGGGCAATTGGGGTTACGGAGTCCAGGCTTGTATCCGGGATGTACCACAGTTCGTTATCCAGACCATTTTCAGTGGAGACTGTACGTGCGAAAATGAGCTGCCTGCCATTTGGCGATAGGCTGAAAATACGCTGGTCGACATCACCTGTGTTCGTCAGGGGGCGCTTGGTGGCGCTGCTGCCGCGCATGATCCACACATTGTTGTTGCTGACATATGCCAGCGTACCATTCACGGCGACGGGATCAAGCTGCTGGCTGGGACCGAAGTAGACAATTTCATTTTGCGGCTCGGTGACAACTGTGCTGTTGATCTCTTGCGGTTCGAGGCGCACGCCGTCTTCAATGCGTACTCGATAGCAGACTTCACGTTCCCCGTTTTGACCGGAACTGCCAAGAAATTCCGCACCGGGGGCTTGGCGTTCATCAGGGATGCGCTGGACTGAATAAGCGATCACTGTGCGTTCGCAATACGTTTCTTCGCGGACGCGCACGATAGTCACACGCATCCCGTCAGTGATCTGTGTGAACAATGGCACACTCGGACGGTCAAGTTCGCTGAGTTCGATTTCGGCGTCGGCTAAAAATTGTTCAACTGTCACCGGATAGTTATAGGAATAAGTACGTTCAACGCCATCGGCAACGAGCGATACCAAAATCGAGGGTTGTTGTTCGGGGGTGTTGCAGCTTGCCAAGAACAGCATGGCAAACGTCAATATCAAAAAGCGTTTTATGCTCATATGTATAACCTATAAATCTGCCGTTCTTATTTTGAAGTGATCTCAGCTTTTGCGCAATACATAGATACGTGGATGCAGCCCGCCGAGAGTCACGCGCAGCATATTTTCTGTTGTCCAAGCCACAGAGTCACGCAGCAGAGACTCCATCAACCGGACTTCATGCGTAATCAGCACAAAACGCGCCTCGTGCCGTGCTATCCGCGCCGCTTCACGGAGCAAAGCTGGATAGAAGCTGACATTTTCCTCATGTGTGCCGACCAACTGCCCGAACGGCAAATCAGCACACAACACATCCACACTTTCCGCAGCCAGTGGAAGCGTCCGCGCATCGCAGTGCAAAAGTGTTGCATGTGTGCGACTGGCACGCAGGTTTTGCTGGGCACAGTCGAGCGCTTGTGGGTCTATATCACAGCCAATCGCCCGTTTGACGGCAGTTGCTTCTAGACGTTCAACCAGCAGCGAACCTGAGCCACATGCGATATTCAGGAAAGTATCCTCTGGTGACGGAGGGGTCAGCAGCACCATCGCATGAGCCACTGATGCATTCAGCGCTCCCTCAAAATTACACACCCGCCACGAGCGTGTCGCCAGCGGACGTGGCGTCAGGCGAATCAGCATTTCCCATCCTTGTCCACTGCGGCGTATGCGAATGAGCAAATCCCCTTTATCGTCCGCAGAGGAAAGTTTGATCCGTGCAACAAGCTCGTCTTTAAGGCGATTCATGACTGAGGACTCTGAACCAGCGGCGCTGATGTGGAAAGTCTCATACGAACTGCGTGGAGACAGCGCGCGGATCGTTTCGATTTGCTGCAATATCTGGCTGAAGTGTTCGTGTCCTAGCAGCGCGCGTGGGCGTGGGACATCAAAATAAAGATAGCTGTATACAGCGTTGACCGTGCGCAGTTTGAACAGCGTTTGTGGCTTGCCAGCGAAGGAGAAGCGCACTACCCCTTTTTCAACACGATAGTTACGCGCCTGTTTGCCTAATAAATCGTTGATCTCGTCGCGTGCGACGGCTTCAAGACCTTCAGCGACTTCAGCTTCGTACACAGCAAATTTTGTTTCTGATGGTGGGAATGATTTTCGAGAAGATTTATTCATGTCCTATCTTAACATGAAAGCAGCAGACCCTATCCCATGGTAGGGTCTGCTGAGAGTTACGAACTGAGGCTTACGGTTGCCACGTTGGGTCGATGGTTTGCGCTGTGCCTGTAGAGATCGGCGTTGCGCCAGTGCCATCAACGTTCATGATATACGTCTGACCGTTTGCTTGGAAGATGATGCGGTCACTGCCGGGCGACCAACCGGGATTGTTCTCCACTACTCCAGTGCTGGCATCTGGCATCGGAATTTGATTCGAGCCGTCCGCATTCATTCGATAGATGTCTTGGTCAGTGGGGCTAAATTGAAGGACATACGCGATGTATTGACCATCTGGTGACCAAGCCGGATCATATTGTGCTCTCGGATCAGTAGAGAGCTTCTGCTGTCCCGAACCGTCCGCGTTCATCACATAGATTTGTGCGACTTCGCCATTACGTTCAGAGACAAACGCAATCCTACCGTCAGGCGAGCGAGTCGGGCTGTAGTTGATACCGTCGCTGGTTAACGGTACTGGTGTCGTAGCTTGTCCACTGATGTTCACGTCGATGGTATAGATCTGATACGAGCCACTCACGTTGGAGACAAAGAGTAAGGTGTCATCATCAACCCATACAGGGCTAACGCCTGCAATAGGATTGCTGCCGGGGTCAATGATCGGTGTAACAGTGCCGGGATTGGTTGGATCCATCGCAAAGAGCGCATTATTAGCGGTAAACGCGACGAATTGACCGTTCGGTGACCAAACGGGATTACTGACGCCGCCAGAACTGGTGATTGGTGTGATGTTAATGTAGTTTGTGCCGTCG
>CALMZT010000423.1 GCA_937870805.1 uncultured Chloroflexota bacterium | reverse complement strand
CCCGATCACTTCGCTTTCTCAGGGCATTGAGTGATCGGGCGAACCTTGTTTAAAATCGTTACGCTACGTTGTTGGCATTCACCTCCGCGATTTGACTGCTGCGCACGTATGAAATGAAATCGTCCTCATCACGCCACTTTGCGAACAAGTGCGGCGCATCTGGCTTGACCAACATCTGAAACTTGCCCCGCTTGCTAAAGGTGTAGTCCAGAACCGTACAGGCTTCGACCATCGGCTCCTGACCATACGGGCGGGCGTAGACGATCTGCACACGAGCGCCGCAAAGCTGCTCTAGGTTGATGTCTGCGCTGGTGACGGGGGTGAGGTTTTGAAACATGAGGAGTCTCCTTTTGACTATATAGCCTAAATATAATTATACGCAAATTGACCAGCTAGTCAATGCTTTTAAGGAGATTTCATGCGGTTAAAAGTAAAAAACTTGTGAATTATTGGAATCGAAAAAAACCGACGAGTGTTCGGGTTTTAATCTAGGGCTGCTGCTCTTTGGGCGTTACGTGATATTCGCCGTCTGCGATTTTCTGGATTAGCTCGGAGCGATTACGCAAGCCTAATTGATGGGCGATTTCAGTGAGCATATCCGCGCGTCTTTCGCGCGCTGGACTATCGCCCAAGTAAAAAGCCACAGGGGTAATTCGGGGCGTTTTTCTTTGATACTTGCGGGTTTGTTTTACATCATCTGGCATGATCGTGACCTCATGCTCACAATTATATAACATTTTTCACACCTTTCTAATATCCATCAGTCCCGACGTGTCCACACTGCTCACACTTCCATGTGGCGTAGGGCACACTCATTCTTTCGTCGGTAGTGTACGGCTCACCGTCGTCATATTTCACGGTACAGACAGAGTCCCTTGCATAGCGCACGCCGATGTACGGCATGAAGATTTTACACTTCGGACAAGTGCAGACTCTGTTCAGGTCTGGTTGATCGATACTCATCGTTTCACCTTCTCCAGCGTATACACTTCGCCTGGTTTAGGATTGTCTTCGATGAAGATGCCCATTTGCACGCCGCACTCGCACTGATGAACATAGATTGTCCCTTTGTCTTTGTCCATGTGCTCCGAGCCGCGCAGAGTCTTCTCGTTGAACGGCCTGGCGCACTCCGGGCAGGTTGCATGTTGTGGGTCCATCATGATCGCCATCTCAAACTCCTCAGAGGGTTGAGAAAGAATTGGGCTTGCCCGCGGATATCGGGGCCAATGCCCAACTCTTTCTTTATGCGCAAAATGGGTGCAACCGGGCTTACGACTTCTCTGAATTGGGCACTTCACGTCCGAAGAACTCCCACGCCCAGCGAAACACGATGCCGGCATTCGCTGCACACTTCTGATCTTCAAGACGATCCCCGACGAACGTGCTCTGATTCCAGTCGATAACCCAGCCTTTAAGGAAGGCTTCATATTCGCACAACGCCAACATACCGATGTCGGGTTTGCGGAGCAGGCTGCGCACGTTGAAGGGGAATACCTTGCCGCCCTCCATGTGGTAACAAGACTTGACCAGATGAAAGGGATTGCGCTCAAAGAGGCTGAACATCGTCGAAAGTTCAACCGCTTCGTCGGTGGGCGATTTGAGACCATGAGCGACGCCGCCCTGATTGGTGATGCCTAAGATCAAGTGCCCGTTGTCTCGGTACTGCCATAAGACATCCTCAACCCCAGGGAACAGGGCGATGTCTGATGGTTTGTTGATGAATTTGCCGCTCGTGCTGTAGCGCACCGTTCCGTCCAGATCGAGACATAATGCTGGTACAAGTTGCATGGTAGGTCCTTTGCTCTCCGAGATGGTTAGATGAACAAGGTGGACAGGTGCCGCTGCCCGCCCACAACCAAATTTTTCTCTCATTGAGAGGTTAGTATCACGAACAACAGCGCCGGCACGCGCTGCCGTACACCAGGCTAACGCTTCTGCTGCCTTTTTCAGTTCCGCCCAGCCTTTCGCCACCTCGTCCGGCAGCGCCTTGAGACCCGGCAGGCGCTTCACCAGATACATCTGGTGACGACTGAAGGGCTTGCGCTCGACGCTGGTGAACTGCGTCTGCGACCAGACGATGAATTCGATGAAGGCGCTGTCGCCCACGTCACCCACCTTCTCCAGCAGCCGCTGCCCGACGCTGGTTTTGTGGCGGTAAATCAGATCGCCCGCCTGAAGCTGATCGCCGCGCACGTTCTGGAAGTCAAAGAGAGTCGCCGTTGAACGGCCTGGCGCACTCCGGGCAGGTTGCATGTTGTGGGTCCATCATGAATGCTTCCACAAGATTCATCACTCCCCTTGGCGCTGCTGGCGCTTGTGACGGCGACTCTCGACGCTTTTACGTGCTGCCTCGCGTGCCTCATCGGATGTGAATTTGTGCCCCTTACCCTGTTGCTGTATGACCCTGCGTCCCTTCTCGGAAATCGCCCGTCGGCGTTCGGGACTGATTGCAGCAAAGCCTTGTGGTGGTTTCACATTTAAAGCGGCAACGGCGGCTAATGCTTTGATAGCGGGAGTATACCCCTGTTCTGCAAACTGCTGCATCTGTGCCATCAAAATTGCATTGATTGCTTCGAGTCGTTGACGTTTTGTTAGAGCTGCCATTTTGACCTCCAGTCTTCCTCTTAAGATGAGGGACGGGAGCAGGTGCCGCTGCCCGCCCACAACCAGATTTTTTGCCCATTGAGGGTCTTGGGAGCACGAACAACAGCGCCGGCACGCGCTGCCGTACACCAGGCTAACGCTTCTGCTGCCTTTTTCAGTTCCGCCCA
>CALMZT010000422.1 GCA_937870805.1 uncultured Chloroflexota bacterium | reverse complement strand
CTGGTCAACCGTGTGCAGGGCGTCTTCCGTCCCAACTCTGTTGAATGAAGACTCTATTTGCCAACGACGTATTCAATAACGCGCTGTGGTTCGGCTTGTCGCTGATCGCCGCATTCTTCATCTGGGTCATCGCCACGTTCCAGGTCGATCCCATCGTCGTCGAACGCCTGCCGCAGCCCGTGCCCGTCCAGCTTCAGATCGCGTCCGGCTTGCTCATCACCAACAACCCGCGCACGACGGCAATAGTCACTGTGCGTGGACAGCAGTCCGTGCTCAGCGCCCTCACCACCGACGACATCACGGTACGCGCCGATCTGACGCAGTTCGGTCCCGGCGATTATACGGTGCCGCTGCAAGCCGAAATCGCGGGGGAACGGCTGGCAGTGATTGACGATGTATCGCCGCGCCAACTGCGTATCGTGCTGGAAGAAGTCAGCCAGCAGTTCGTCAATGTCGAAGCGTACATCACGGATTCGATTCCGTGAGGTTCTCAGATTGACCCGCCTGTATTCGACACCACACAGGTACTCGTCAGCGGCGCAGCCAGCGACGTTGCGCGCGTGGTCACGGCACAGACACCGATCAGTCTGGCAAACCGCCGCAACTCGTTTCAGGAGGTCGTGCGCCTCATTCCGGTGGACGCCGATGGACAAACGGTCATGGGCTTGACACTGGAACCCGCACAGGTCACCGCCAGCGTGACCATTCGCCAGCGTGACGACATCCGCGAAGTTGCCGTAACGCCCAACATCGTCATTGATGATCTGCCGGAAGGTTATCGCTTAACCTCTGTCACCTATACGCCGGAGACGATACTCGTCGGGGGCACGCCGGAACTACTGCAAAACATCCCCAACACCCTGTTTACCGAGCCTGTCGAACTCGCCGGACGCACCGAGAGTTTTGAAGTAACGGTACCCGTGATCTTACCCAGTGAAGAGTTGTTGATCTTGAGCCAGCAAACGGTGACGATCTCCGTAGGCATCGCCCCTCTGGAAACAACCGCACGCTTTGACGATGTACCTGTCGGCGTGATCGGCTTAGCGCCAGAGCTAACCGCGAACCTCGTCCCCTCGTCGGTCACGGTACTGCTGACGGGCGCGCAGCCGATGCTTGACGGCTTGGCGGCGAGTAATATTCAGGTGCTGCTCGACCTCAACGGCTTGACCGAAGGCAACTACCAACTGACGCCCATGGTGTCGGTCAACGGCGTGGAGATCGCTGCCGAAAACATCGCTGTGCTGCCCACAGAAATCGACATCAGCATCACCAGCGGCACAGCCACCGTCGCGCCAACACCAGAGATCACAGAGACACCAATACCCTGATTTGAACCGCCAACATGCTAAGGGTGCTAAGAGAAAAAAGCAGGAAAATATTCGCCAGTAGAATTTCTGTATGAATCCGGTGATTACGATGGATCAAAAACAGAGAAATAAACTTGTACTAGCTATCAAACGATGTATTGCAGCAAAGTTTACGTCATCAGATTGGGACGAATTAGCATATATTACTGAAGGACATGACGTTATCAACAACCATCATAGGCTTTTGCGTAGTTTGCTGTTCGGCGATGATGATTATGAGGGACATATCTTTGGAGTAGTCGAAGAGCTTATCGATAAAAACCCGTCTAACTTACAAGCAATTATTGATTACATTCAACTTCCCGCTTGGTTGAGTGAGCATCATCCCAAGGATTACTATGAAATCTATGGTCATACACAGGCGTTGCTAGACGGGGCAGCGCATACAGCAATAACAAATTCCTTTGAACTAAATCAGCATATTGTTCGTATTAGACAGGCAGTTGAGACAGACCCAGAACTTGCAGTTGGCTCTATAAAAGAAATGATTGAGAGTGTACTCA
The DNA here is from genome assembly GCA_937870805.1 of uncultured Chloroflexota bacterium. GTDB lineage: Bacteria > Chloroflexota > Anaerolineae > Aggregatilineales > Phototrophicaceae > JACAER01. The sequence goes on along the minus strand of CALMZT010000422.1, from coordinate 414 downwards.
AAACTATCCTTGAAGCTAATGGAGAGATACCTGGTAAAGATGACTTGAATCAACTTCTAAAACGTACACAAAAGGTTATTAAACTTGATCCAAATGAACTTGACCCGAATACTAGAGGTGTCGATATAGTTAAAAGAACACTTAGTAACCTTAGTCAGGTTGTGATAGGCATTGATGAACTACGGAACATTTATGGAACTGGTCACGGAAGGACCAAACGATCTGGTATTAGCTCAAGACATGCACGTCTTGTTGTGGGTGCGGGTGCTGCACTTGCAATTTTTCTAATGGAAACGTTTGAGTACCACCAGAAAAAAACATAACCCTCGTACAGCAATTTTGTGCTTTATCCTACCCTTTGCGTCCTCTGCGCCTTTGCGGTCTAATTTATCTCTTTCTCCGTGTCCTCGGCGT
>CALMZT010000421.1 GCA_937870805.1 uncultured Chloroflexota bacterium | reverse complement strand
TGAACGAAGCGATCTTAGATGGAGTTGTTTCTGATCCAGAGACCGTTGCGCGCTATACCGCCAACACCCAAAAGGAAATTCAACATCTGAGTCATCTCATCGATGACCTATTTGAACTCGTACAACTAGACAGTGGACAGCCACGCTTGGTGCGTGAGACGACTTCACTGAGCGACCTTATATCGGATACAATTGGTAGCATCAGCGCGCGGGCAAATCGCAACGGTATTAAGCTAACATGCGAGGTCAATCAAGCAATTGACCCTGCTGACGTTGCGCCGGATAAAATACAACGAGTGCTTTACAATTTACTCGATAACGCCCTTCACCATACGCCGCAGGGAGGAGAAATTTCACTTGTGGCACAGTGGCGAGATGAGCAAGTGCAAATTCGTATCCATAATACTGGCTCGTACATAAGCCCGATAAAACTACCTCATGTATTTAAAAGCTTTTATCGCGCTGAACATTCTCGTGCTCAGACGAATGATGGTTATCGCGGTACGGGACTGGGACTGGCAATTGCCAAAGGCTTTGTAGAAGCGCATGGTGGCAAACTATGGGTGGAAAGTCAGCCAGAGCAGGGAACGACTTTTACGTTTACACTCTCTGCTCGTTAGTCTTTATGCCAACCGACGGAGGGCTGGTGAGCGCCAGATAATCGTGGCACTGAGAATGCCACCAATGATGGCGTACAGCAGTAGCGCCGAGGGAGTGCCGACGGCACTTGCTATAAAACCTAAAGCTAATGCACCAAAGGGTGCAATCCCGAAGAATGTGAGCGTATAAAGACTCATCACACGCCCGCGAAATTCGTCTGGCACTTGTGATTGAATCAACGTGTTCATCGTGACAAACTGGAGAATGATGCCCAAACCACAAAGTGCAACGAGAAGCGTTGCGACGCTGGTGTTGGTTGTGCTGGCGAACACACCAATGCCAATGGGAGTCAGTATCGCTGCGGTTGAGACGATCCAGCCGCGCTTTTTCGTGCGTTTATGCAACCATGAGGCTAATAAGCCCGCACAGACCGCCCCGACGCCGTTGGCTGCGTTTAGCATGGCATAGCCTTCTTTCGGAGAATGAAGCACGACATCAGCAAAGGCAGGCATTAGTGTCATCATATTCAGAAAGAAAACACTCGATATTGTGGACAAGAGCAGTAATGGCGCAATCGTAGGGTGATACCGGGAAAAGCTCATCCCTTCTATAAATTGCTTGCGATACGATACACTTCGGTGTTCTGTCTTGTGCTCGGCAATGTGCATCGCCCGCAGTCCAGCGATCACCGCGAGAAAGCTCATACTGTTCAGGAAGAAACACCACCCCGCGCCCCATTGTACTAGGGCAACCCCTGCAAGAGTTGGACCAAAGATACGAGCTACGCTCGACATAATCGAATTGAGCATGATACCGTTGCTCAGGTTGTCATGATCGACCATCTCTACGATGAAGGCTTGGCGCGCGGGACCATCGAGCGCATCTAGCGTTCCCGATAGTAGCGACAGGAGAACGATATGCCAAACTTGTATCATATCTGTGAAAACCAGCGCAGCCAACAACAATGCGAGAAACATTTGCGCAGTTTGTGTAGCCATAATGATCTGGCGTTTTGGGAAGCGATCAACAACCACGCCCGCAAAGGGAGAGAGCAACAATGCGGGTAATCCGGCTGCGCAGGCAATAAGCCCCAACCACAACTCAGAGTGTGTCAAATAGAATACGAGCCAACCGGATGCAACTTTTTGCATCCATGTGCCTGAGAAGGAAATCAGTTGGGTAATGAAATACAGTCTAAAGTTTGGATAGGAAAGTGTATTGAGAATGCCCGCTGGTGGACGTGAGGGTGCAGAGAGGATTGTAGACATCGTTGCGAATTTAACCCATCATGAGAAGATGCTGTCATCTATAACTATACACCCCATGCTTTCACACATTGGTACTATTTGGATACATAGCGTGCCTGCCATCGCCCGAACGCGGCGGTTGATAGCAAGCGACCCGCGCTTTTTTCACGCAGTGCCATTTCTCCCACAATGATTTCACCATCATATCGGGACGTGAGTTCTTCAAGTAAATAATGCAGACTGAGTGCTGACGCTTTTACAGCGTAAGTCGTCAGGACAACAAAAAGGGGTTTGTCGCTCAGGATGTCTTTGCAAGTATTCAATAAGATCGGCAGCGACTCGTGCAGCTTCCAGATTTCACCTTTGGGTCCGCGCCCGAATTTGGGCGGGTCAATGACCAGTGCGTCATATTTTGAGCCGCGTCGGGCTTCGCGTTGTGTGAACTTCAGGGCATCATCAATAATCCATCGGATAGGGCGTTCTTCCAGTTTAGACAGGACTTGGTTATCGCGTGCCCAACTAATGATTTTTTTCGATGCATCTACATGGGTGACCTGAGCACCTGCTTGTGCCAGTGCCAACGTCGATAATCCAGTATAGGCAAAAAGGTTCAGCACGCGGATAGGTCTCGCAGCATTCTTGATCTGCTGTGACATCCAGTCCCATTGACAACCGTGTTCTGGAAAAATGCCCATATGACGGAAAGGGGTTGCCTCTGCCCAGAAAGAAATATCTTTATAGTGCATTTGCCATTGCTCAGGAACTTTTTTTCTGAATTCCCATTTGCTGCCAGTGTCTTCATCATCGCTGCCTTGAAAATGAGCATGTGCGCCGTTCCAGACCTTTTCACTGAATGTTGGTTGCCACATAGCCTGTGGCTCTGGACGGACAAAGGTGTAATTTCCAAAGCGTTCCAGTTTTGCGCCTGCACCGCTGTCGAGGAGTTCATAATCATCCCAATTTTCGGAAATGAGTATTGTGGGCTGGGGTATTGGATTATTCTTCGGCATCGTTAGTTTTGTCGAAATGATTGTCAGACGTTGTAGAGTTCAGTGTCGCAGATTAGTGGTTTGAAATCTATGGAGAACTGCTGATGTGTTTATCGGAGATGTTGAAGAATCATTCGTAAAATCGATTGTGGCAAAAGATCACTGTGAAAAAGGAGCAAAATGCTGTACTTCTCCGACAAGGCTGTCGATGAAAGCCGGTCTATGTTTCTGCCATTTAGATGTCTGAATTTTGATTACTCAATGATAACAGTTATTATCATGAGTAATGTGTTGTTGCAATTTTACCCTCAGAGATTCTGTCAACAGACATTGATAAACAAAGTGTCCTAAGCAAGACACTTTGTTACATTTTTTCTGATCGCTTACCTTGTATGTATCACTTGGGCTTCAGTAATGGCTTCTTTAAAGTGATTTCCTAAAACTTGCACATGCGGCGGAAGGAACATGTCGCACGGAACACCAGGAACTTCCTTTGGATCAATATCTCCATCAATCAACCTGTCCCAACCCCATTTAGGGGTTTCCATGAGCGTTGAGTACCAGTCATAGGTGAAAAACAAAGTGACCAACCCCCGATACGGCTTCGTCGGGAGATAGCTCCGCCCCACTCGGCGCACGAGAAATTCCTCATAAATTCCGGTGCGCAAAATGTTCGGCAGCGGACGCTTGAGACGTTTGAAAACTTTGACTGCATAACGCCACGTTGTAGACTGCAACGCCTCTTGAGTATGTTGTAGATCTATCCCGCGAAGATTGCCCCAAAAACCTTTTTGATTTTGATCGCCGCCGCTCCATCCGAGCAACCGTGATCGCACGCGCTTGTGTAAAGGGCGTCGCTGCGTATGCAGTTTGGGGCGCGTGTTAAAAATCCCTACAAATGCTACTTCTTGTCCGTGCGCCTGTAATTGTCGTGCAATCTCCAAGGCGACTGTACCACCCCCATAAGACCCGCCAATGTAGTATGGACCTTGTGGCTGCACTTCGCGCATTGCCTGGATGAAGAACGCTGAGATTTCCTCAATGTCGGCATGTATTGCTTGATAGCCATCGAGACTTTCGGATTGCAGCGCATAAAACGGCTGATCGTTCCCCAATTCTTGCGAAAGGTAACGTAGATTGATGACCCCTCCACCCACGCAGAAGAATGGCGGCTTCGTACCTGTTCCCTGTATTGCGACAACAGGTGAACTTAATCTCTTGAAAAGGGTTTGAGAGAGCGCTGGTTTTGCCTGCTCGACAACCAACAATTTGGCGAGGTGTTCAATCGTTGGGGTTTGGAACAGCGTGGCAAGCGGCAGCTTTTGCCCGAAGCGTTTTTCGATCTGGGCAAAGATCTTCACGGCGATCAACGAATGTCCACCGAGTTCGAAGAAGTTATCGTTGACGCT
>CALMZT010000420.1 GCA_937870805.1 uncultured Chloroflexota bacterium | reverse complement strand
TCGCTTCACAACAAGTATTTGTGCTTGAACAAGGGGTTTAAACCCCTTGTTCGTAGGTTCCCAAGCGAAAGTCCTGTGTTTGTTTATTGGCGCTTAAATGTCCACGACTCGTGGCTGTAGACTTGGGCGGCGAGATGGGCGGCATGTGCGGATTCTTCGGGGGATAATAACGATTCAGTGAACTCAAGGTCGAAGGTGGTGGCGAATCCCTGCGCGATGGCTGAGGCGGCGGCTTGCCAGGCGACGCGATAACCGAGTACGTCTTGCAGCGTACATGCGCGCAAGCTGACCTGCGTTTTCGCGGCGGCGCGTTCTTCAGGCTCATGATAGGACAGCGCGTCACAAATGCGCGTAATATCATCGTACAGCGGCAGTGTGCCATGCTGCAACACGCCGCCGTGATGCTCTTTGCGCCGCACCTGTGCGCTGCCGATGAGTTTGCGTCCCTCAACCGTAATTTCATAATGCGAAGGCGTCTCGAAGCAGACAGGTCCATTTGTGCCACCATGCGCTGCGCGTTCGGCTTGTGGCTGCGCGCCGAGTAATCTCAGTCCAACCAACAGGGCTTCGCTGAGGCGGCGATAGCTTTGCACGACATCGCCTTCAACCAGTGGATGATCGGCGGGAAGGCAAACACTGTAGGTCAGTTCGTCGGTGTGCAGGATGGCGCGTCCGCCTGTGGGACGGCGCACAAGCTGCCAACCAAATGCCGCGATACGCTCTAAGTCAGCATCGCTGGCACGCTGTCCATAGCCCAGCGAAAGACAGGGCGGCGACCACGCATACAAGCGCAGCACAGGGATCGAGATGCCCTGTAATACCGACGTCAGCAGCGCCTCATCCACTGCCATATTGTGGGCACCGTCTGCGGGAGAATCGACAATCAAGCGCCATTGACGAGCCATTCAAGCCGCCCTATACTGTGATAGTTAGTCTATCGTTACAACTTTAACGAATCGGGAACCTTTATCCTTGGATTGCTGTCCATTAGTATACTTCATTAGGTAGATACACTGTGCGAGACAAGATGAACAAGACCGATCAACGCCCCCCGAATACGAACACAAGCTGGCAGTATGGTGCGCCACCGCCGCCACCGCTGGCGCAGGAATCCGCCGCGCGCGAACGGATGCGCCGCCGTCGTGTGAAGGGACGTGGTAAGCACGATGAATGGGCGTGGGTGGTGATCGCGCTGGCGTTGATGGGCGTGGTGGCGATTGTGAGCAGCAGCCTGTTTGTACTGCTGCGTGCGCTGCAAGACAGTCCCGACACTGTATCGATTGCTGCTGCACAAATCCCGACGCCGGTGGATATGCGGACTGATCTGGCAAGCGGTGGAGGGATGGCAACGGGTCAGCAGGTTGTCTTAGATGACGGGCGCAGCATTGTCTTAGAACCCTGGGATGGACAGTCGCGCTTTACCGTGCTACTGATGGGCATTGACCGCCGCCCGAACGAAACAGGTTTGCAATATCGCACGGATACGATGATGCTGCTGAGCATTGACCCGGTGACGGATTCGATAGGGCTGCTGAGCATCCCGCGTGATTTGTTTGTTGTGATACCGGGATACAGTGAATTGCAGCGTGTGAATACGCCGATGGTGCTGGGCGAGTTGAATCAGCCGGGTTATGGTCCGACGCTGGCGATGCAAACCGTGCAGTACAATTTTGGCATCCGCGTGCATGATTACGTGGTGGTGGACTTCGACGCCTTCATTACGTTTGTCGATGCCATTGGGGGTATTAATATAACGCTTGATTACACCATTAACGATCCACAGTATCCTGATTTATATTATGGCTATGACCCGCTGTATATGGAACCGGGCAATTATCTTCTGAATGGCTATGAGGCGCTGCGCTATGCCCGCACGCGGCATGGCTCAAGCGATTTCGAGCGTGCGGTGCGGCAGCAGGAAGTGTTAAATGCGATCCGTGACCGTATTTTAGACCTCGATTTGCTGCCCAGTTTGATTGTGCAAGCGCCAAGTATGTACGCGAACCTGAGCGAGAACGTGGCAACAGGGCTGACGCTTGACCAGATTATTCAGTTGGCGTGGTATTTCCGCGACATCTCGACGGAAAATATTCACATGGGCGTGGTTGACCAGCGCTATGCGTTCAACTACACGACAGCGGACGGCGCGCAGGTGCTTGTGCCTGATCGTTCGCTGTTAGGTCCGCTGATGGTGGAGATTTTCGGGGAGAATTACTCGGAGTAAAGAGGAGAACTGAACCGCCAAGACGCCGCGTTGAGTACAACGACGTTCGCCAAGAGAAAATTCAAAGAGGAATAGGCAGCGCTCAATCGGCTTGTTCCTTTTTTGTTTCCATGTGGGACGTGATACGCTCGACGAAAGGTACGTTATGTGGCGGCAAAATGAGTTCGCGGCGTTCCAGGGCGCACTTAAAAGCCTCATGAAGTGAACCCTCTATTTGTAGGTTACTGGTACACCGAGCGATAGAAACGGAGTCGGGGTAATGATGGCGTTCGAATATTATCTGAAATTCGAGACTGTCATTAGTTGTTGCCATTTTAATAATGTCAAGTGATTATTGAATTATGGATATTTTACTTATTAGGACTTACGCAGTTGGGTTCACGAACAAGGGGTTTAAACCCCTTGTTCAAGCACAAATCGCGGTTCAACTGCG
>CALMZT010000419.1 GCA_937870805.1 uncultured Chloroflexota bacterium | reverse complement strand
GTCAATGTATAGTTCGTTTGACTGACCAACAGAAACTGACAGTAGTCGAGGCGGGTTACGGTACTCATGCCACTAGTTTATCGTCTCCCCCTTTTTCGCGCTCTTTTGCGTAAGTCCTATCTTAGTCTTTTAATCATAATCTTCCCCTGATAATGCTAATTATTACAACAAATACTGGTGTTTATACCTCATGTTGACCGTTTTTGGTCACAGTCGCAATAACACCAGAATGCTGTTTCTACTTGAGAAGTAGGAAAAAAGTCATGTTATAGCCCACAGTATACGGATATTATTATGTTAACTAAAATAGTATATGAATGTTAATTCACAATAGTTTTACGTTCTTGAGGAATTATTTACGAGCTTCATATTGATAACGAACGCAATTACTAACTAAATGAGCGACAGGGTATGAGGAAGGATTGTTACGGTAAGTTTCTGATAACCAAAGTTTTTGGGGAATTATTGATAAAAAGCCGACTCCCCTTTTTCTGGTGTGACAGGCTTTTTATCTGCGCTAACAAAGTCTTTGCCAAATTGAATTTCCAGCGAGTTCTCAGTCCTCCCTTCGCCAGTGTTCCACTTTTTGCATTTAACGTCCCATTTTTAATATTTAGCGTTCCACCTTTAACATTGAACGTTCCGCTTTTAGCCACTCCCCTACATTACATCCCGCATTAAAGTGTCAAAAGGAACGCAAATGACGTCTCATTTGTGCTATCCTGAAAATAGCCTTGCAGAATGAATGTTACGGGAGAGCACAAAGGTCTTTGTAGGGGCGCACCAACGTGTGCGCCCGCCTGATGGGTGCCTTCCGCGATACATTTTCATCGCTTTCGGTGAACAGAGTTCATGATTACTACGCTGATCTCTGAGGCGGCTGCCCTCTTGGCGCTGCGTGGCACATCGCTCCCGTCGAACCGCCGCTGTTGCCGCGCACGCGCCGCACAGAGCGGCAGCACCAGCCTCACCATCTGCCGCCGCTGTCCGTTCAATGGCAGCGACAGCCTCGCCATCCGCCAAATAAAAAATTCAGCCAGGATGGCGGCAGGGGTTTGCAAGGGTAGGTTTTTAATGCTAGTTGCAACATGAACTCAAAAACATCCTTCCCTCAAGCCTATTTTCCTGCACGCGGAGCATTTCCCCCTCTCCACGTGTCTGGACTCCCAATTTCACTGCGTTTCTAAAGGGGAGAGGGGGACAAAGGGGGTGAGGTTCTGGCGTGCGCTCAATTCCTTTCCTTAAATACCTACCCTTGTGAAGCGGCAGGTGTTGCCACGCGGCTTGGATTTTGGAGAAATGGAGCTTTCAGACAGATTCTATAATGAAGGAGACGAATTTCTTGACTCTCGTGAGCAATCGCGTTAAATTAATGGCTACAAGCGTGATGCGTGCTGTACTAAAACCAAAATCCCAGCTTGTTAGCCGGGATTTCGCAAGGCGCTTGAACAAACCCATAGATTTATCAACTAATCTTGCTAATTAGGATGATAAATCAGAACGGGGTTTTCTTCAAGTTTTCTCGCGGCTGGTCATCGCTGTGGATCATCATTTTGGGCTGGGGTTTCATCGCGTTGAGACCCACACGCGCAGTCTGAAAGGGTGTCGCTCAGCAGGTACGCCTTCGGAATTCGGCTTCAGATTTTCGCCTGGTTTGAGGCTCGCTTTAATCATTGAGTGAAAAGACTCAATTTATGGGAATACCCGTTGGTTTTCTGAGCATTTAAAAACGAGTGTTTGCTTTTATAAATCCGAAGCAAGGGGACTTCTATGCCCCCTTCTTGTATGCGAATCAAAAAGAGCCAGGTTGCTGCCGGCTCTTTTGAAGGGAAAGTAGAGGAAGCTCCTATTGCACGGGCGTTGCAGTAACCATAATGCGTCCCGTGTAGGTGCGGCTTGAACGGTCATACGTGCGTGTATCACAGGTAAACAGGATAAGACGTTCGCCTGAGCTAGGGCTAAACATGCTCAAATCGTTCTGGGAGATACGGCGCACATCTGTAACCTGATAGTATCGTTCCGCGCCACCGCCGCTGACGATGACAGCATCACCGACAACGACATCGTCAAGATGTACGAAGATATCTGGCTGCTCAGGGGTGATCACAGAGTGTCCCCCTAGAATGACCGTGCCACCTTCGCCGAACCAGGAAGTACCATCTAGATGACCGACTTGCATCCGCAGCCCGCTGAAATCCCAGGTGATGACGTTGTTGCCGAAATCACGGATATAGACGGGCACAATTGAAGCACTGATACCTTGTGAAGGAACGGAAATCGTCCATCCGTCTTCATACGCCTGAACGCTGCCGGTCTGAGCGATCAGAGACAGCATAATGAGAGCCAAAATGCTCAATACTGTCATCGTTAGCTTGGTATTCAGTGGGAAAGTGACTTGCTTGCTCAACGTTGATACTCCATTTGTGATACTTATCACTTTAACTCATTCTATGTCGCCTTTCGCAAAAAACAATTAATATTCTTAATTATTTACAATTTTTCGCAATTTATTCACAATTAAATAGTTGAGTTTAAGCTCATGAATTTATCGCGAATTGAACTCATCCCTTGCTTTAACCTGAGTTCGAGTTAAGCACTGTAAAATCGAGATCCGTACTTGTAGGGACGCAACATGTTGCGCCCTTACTGGAAAATACTCAGGATTCCTTATCCCAATTGACGTTTGCTTTACTTACTCACCTTACGCAACCGTTCGCTGTGGACGCTGGCAGTTTTGAACTGCCAGTTATGGGCGTTAGAAACAGGTTCACGGGTTGGGGCTGCGATGTTTCAACCTCTTCAGAGGTTTATCCATGCTCTGTTAGCGCTGGGTTTTGAACCCAGAGCGATAAACTGCGTAAGGTGAGTTATTTGATTGAGAGTTGTCTGGAGACTTAAGAATAGAGACGAGGGGTTTACACTATAAGCTGCACTTATTTATAGGCGGCGAGGACTTGTTCTGAACATGAGGCTATTTTTTATCCGGCAGGTCCCCCTTGCGATTTAAGGTTTCCATGACACCTTTGACATAAGCATCGCCGATTTGTTTGGCAAGATCCTCAACCCGCTTAAGAGATTCGAGGATAGAGAGTTGCTGCGCCTCATTAGCTGACTTTAATTGCTCTAGCAGGTCTTGGGCGCGCTTCTCCGCAGCCTCTAATTGAGCTTTGAGTTTGATGTTCTCTGAGTGATAGCGCTCAGCATCTTGTGCCTTTTGTTCGGCAGCATCCAACTGACGGCGAAGCACCTGAATCTCCAGGTGGAGTTTGCGCTCAACCTCACCAGAAACCAGAGCGCGAACCTCATCAGGTGAAAAACTAGGCAGATTTCCCCGTTCACCTGCCATCAAAGTCACATGAATCTCATCATGGTGCTTGTTTTCGCGTTTCATGCGCGCCACAAGCTCTAACACACGCATATCATCTTCGCTGAAGATACGGGTTTTGCCCTCTTGCGGGTTAGCGCTAACCGATAAGTATCGTGCAAACTCCCGCGCCCAGTTACGTACAGTTTGAGGCGCAACTTTAAAGATATTTTCAGCGTCAGTAGTCGTGTAATTCATACATCTTGGATATTCACTTAGAGGTAAAAACAAAAGTGAGAGCACTATGACCTCTACAAAGCGCTTTGGTTCGCCATAATTCTATATTTAGTTTTGCAATTATGCAAATTGTGGTAGAATGCCAATGGCATTAATGCCAACAATAGGAATATAGATGATGCCAGCACAAACTCGCTATCGTGTTATGCACAAGTTTTGGCTTGATTTAAAAAAAGATAATGAAGATCAACTTGACGAGCGCATCCATGAACTAAAAGTGAAGCGCACGTTCGTTAAAACGATTCGCGACGCTTTGCGACTTTTCTTTGACCTTAAACATGGCAGGGTAGATGTGCTATTTGAACTATTTCCTTTCGTCAAAGCAGAGCTTCTAGTAGAAATACACCCACAGAAAACAGCAGGGGAGTTAGAGTTGCAGCACCAATTGGAGCGCCTTGAGAAACTACTCACCAGTGAGAGAGCCGTGCTCCATGACACAACCAGGCAACTCCAACCTATCATCATCGATGGACCACAAGCGTTAAATACACCCAAGTTCGATCTCCCTCGCTTTGATGATGAGGAAGATACACTCGTCATCCAACGCGACACCAATACAGATTCGGCACTCAACTTCTTGAACTCGATGCTTCGCCTGCAACAATAAAAGGACTGACCAATGGCTGACCATGTGATTTCTGTGGATGCGGGCAACGGCGGGACAAACGCCGTGATGGCGAAGAAGGGGGGGTACACCAGCGTTTATTTCCCCTCAGTACGTGCGGCAGCAACTGGCGATACGCTGGGTTTAGGCGCTAACCTCGAAATGCAGTACGATTGGGTGGATTGGAATGGACATCGCTATGTGTATGGCGATGATGTCATCCGCGTCACCCGTCGCAATCTTGAGCGCCACATGGGTCTCAATCGCTACGCCAACGAGATGCAGCAGTTTTTGATCGCCGTCGCCATTGGTAAACTGGGTGTCACCAAAGGCACTGTAGACCTCACTTTATTCGCACCACCCGGCGCATACAACCAGCTCAAACCCGACATCATCAAGCGCTTGATGGAAGACAAAGGCGAGGTCGAAATCCGCTTCAAAGCCGACAAGAAACCCCGCGAGTGGACGTATGAGAACGTCACCGTCTGGCCCGAAGGCGTCGGCGCAGCCGCTTGCTTCATCCTCGATGATAAAGGCGAGGTCGTGAAAAGTGACGTACTCTCCGGAGACACAGTGGTGTTGGACATGGGGGCATATACCCTCGACGCCCTCAAGCTGACGGACGGCAACTTCAACCCTGAAGCGCTGCAATTCGCAACGTGGGAAAACGGCGGCATCAATGTCCACCTCCGCGAACCCATCTTGAGCGTCATCAAGAAGAAGGCTGAGGATTTCGCCAATATCACCGTCGACGACATCGATTTGGTCATCCGCGCGGGACTGGAGAAAGGTGACTACACACTGCGCGCAGCAGGACTAGCCGTTGATCTGAAGCCGCTGGTGGACAAGTACCGTGAGCGCTTTGCTGAATGGATCGCCAACAATATCGCCGATGGGGTGTTTGGTGGCTTCAAAGGGGTGAAGTCAGTCATCTTAGTCGGTGGGGGAACAACGTTGGTACATGACTTTATGAAAAAGTGGTACGGCAACAAAATCCTTGACCCCAAGAGTAGCCTTTCAACAGCAAAAGTGCATCCAGTGGATATGAACGCGGTGGGGGGCTTGCGTTTTGCAATGATGCGGCTGAAGAAGTCACAATCATCATAACCGAGGAGGGTGCAACAGACAGGCAGAAAGCCTTCGATTCAAGGGGACTTGCGGATTTTTGATTATGCGGTAGAGTCTAACTGGTCTATAAAAGCGAAAAACACTCGCCCCTATGGTCAGGAAAACCTTGCGAGTGCTTATCGTGTTACACCCTCCGCACGAAGCAGTGGATTATTTGCTTCAATACACTTTCAAGTATAGCGCGAAAGTGTGATCTGACAAGTGTACTTTGTGTTTGTCACCAATTGGGGGGAGCATAGGTAAGGCATAGCGCAAAACAGCAGGAGTAGCCAGCGTTTTAAGGTGTTTGCCAGCGAGGTGATGGTTGATTGACCTTAGCTGCACAGTCATGACATCCTATTCCCGCACTAAGGGCTACGAGACAGTGTTTATGACGGTGACACAGGGTATGGACATTATTATAAGCAAAACGAGTACGTTAAGTCTATTCAAGAATTACAGGCGGAAAATTGAACCCATCAGAGTCTAAAAGGACCAGAGCTGGAGCAATGTCCATCTTCTGGGGGATAAATATCACCTTCAAAATCATGAACGGTAAATAACGTTTCACGGATGATGAGGCTTTTGAAAAAAAGTTTTGACAGAGAGATATAGCAAAAATATGTTACACTCACGATTAGAAATAAGACGCAAAAAATCCCAGCCATTACAAACCTCGTTTCCACTGTGTCAAGAGTCAGCAAACTTACGGCACAGTGGGACGAGCAAGGCAGGGATTTTAAGCCAAAGCGACCACGATGGGTAACCTCGATGGAACGCCTGGTTCGTCATAAGGACAACGCGTGGAACGTTCCGACTACATGGATTGTATCACAAGAAAGCAAATATGCGAACAGGTTTGGTTAAAAGCAGTGAGCCACTGTGCCGCATCAGCAGGGACACAAACACCTTTTCCAGGTGATATGAGGCAGGGAAGAGCAGAGGAAGAAAAACGCCTGTTGTAACAGGCGAATCGACGATGAGATCAAACTCAAAGGTTAATGATATGATAGCAAAAGATGGCGCTAGTGTCTATCCTCAGACCGATGTTCAGCAGCGGCAACGCCCTCAGGGACAGCCCCGTGCTGATATTGATCGCCTTAAGCCCGACATCGAGACGTATATCGGGGGTTTGGTCTCCCTCAAGCGCCAGGGACGCCTTTTAGTGGCGTGCTGCCCGTTCCATGACGAGAAGACGCCTTCCTTTAAGGTCGACCCACGGGCGCAAACATGGCGCTGCTATGGCGCGTGCGGCATAGGGGGCGATGTGATCGACTTCATGAAGCGCTATCACGGTTTATCCACCGCCGAAGTCTTGCAAGAGCTGGCAGGGACCGCCGCCCGCGCGGCGCGCCCTGCTGTGAGACGATTAGAGCACACATCCAGCGCCGACGAACCCCCGCCCACCGCATGGCAGCGCGCCGCCCGCGCCGCTGCTACACGCGCACATGAGTTTTTGAGGCACTCTGACCATCCCCAAGCCCGCGCGACCCGCGACTATCTGCACAATCGCGGCATTACAGACGCTTTAATCGAAAAGTACGGCATCGGCTACAACCCCCAATGGCAGGACATGGGCCTCGAAGACGACACCGGAAAAATCGCACTCGCCCGCGGCATCACCATCCCGATTGAAGCCGAGGGTCAGTTATGGAACGTCAAGACCCGGCGCCATGTCGGGGATTTTGCCGCCGCGCTCCACATCACCGACACGCACAAGGACGGAACCCCAGTAGACAAGTATATCGGTTTACGCGGACATCGAACCGGCATTCCGTTCGGAGCCGACCGTCTCGAAAGCGGACGCGACGTGCTGGTCGTCGAGGGCGAGTTTGACGCCATTGTCGCACAGGCAGCGCTCCCACAGGTCACAGTCATCACCGTCGGCAGCGCTTCAACGCCGATCAAGCGGCGTTTTCTGGAACGCCTCAAAACCGCCGGACAGATTTACACGCTGTTTGACAATGACGCCGCGGGCAAAAAAGCGAAACCCTTGGAGCAGTTAGCGGCGCTGGGGAGCAAGCCACTGACCCTGCCGCAAGGCGTGAAAGACCCCACCGCGTTCTTACAGCAGGACGGCGATCTTGCCGCCTGGTACCGCGCCTCTACGCGCCAAACGGGGTGGTGGGAGGGTGATTTGCCCAGTGCCGTAGGGGAAATTCTCAGAGACGCCTTGCCGGACGGCAGTTCAGCCAAACGCTGCGAAAAGATCGCACGCCTCCTGAACAGCGCGATCAACAGCGGATTGATCGCCGCCGAAGGCTTCACAGTGAAGGATGTGATCGCCGCCGCTGAGATTTTGCAGGTGCAGCTTTCACCCCGGACCATCGCACGCGGTTTAGAGGAATTGGCGCTCAAAGACCTCTTTTTGTCAAAAGTAGGGAGTACGGGTTCTATACCCCCGAATTTTGACAAAAACTCCACCGGACGCCGCGCAATCGTCTATCACGCTCAACCTGAAGCGGTCATCCGCGCCAATCTACTCCAATTGGCGCGCCGTTATTTGGCAGAGAAACACACAGGCGAAAAGACACTGGCACGGTTTACGCCGGAGATGTTGGCAGCCCTCACAGGGGAGCCTAACCGCGAGCTTGCCGCCGCTGTGATGCATGCGATTGAACCCGCCCATCAGCGCCAGTCGTGGCAGCGTGAGCAGGCGATCAAACGGTTTAATGCTGACTATGAACGTTTAGCCGCCGGACTGGAAAGCCCGCGTATTCTCCAATTGGAGCCGATCTGGGCAACTTATGACCCGTGCGCCGCCAAAGCACGCGCCATCATTCGGGAGACAGCCGGCAAGCCCATCTCACAAAAACAACTTGCCCGCGAACTCAACTGTGCTGAGTCTTATGTTCCCAAAATCATGGACCGCGCAGGCATTGAGAGCAGCCCCAATTTTGGAGAATTTCCGATACAACCCACGG
The DNA here is from genome assembly GCA_937870805.1 of uncultured Chloroflexota bacterium. GTDB lineage: Bacteria > Chloroflexota > Anaerolineae > Aggregatilineales > Phototrophicaceae > JACAER01. The sequence goes on along the minus strand of CALMZT010000419.1, from coordinate 41,836 downwards.
CTGACCTCGCGAAAGAAATTCGGCGTATCAGCTACCAGCATAAGGGGAAGGTATTTGAACTCAAAGCAAAGGAAGGTGAGCGCTACGTTGAATCACGCTGCCTGTCACAAGTGGATAGCCAATGGGTGAACGCCCAACGCGCTCAGGGACGCCAGATTGTCGCGCGTACACGTCTCGCCAACAGCTACTACCTTGTACTCAAGGAACCCGCCGAGCCAGAGCCAAAAGCGCGGCGTGAACCCGTCCCCCACTACTGTACTCGAACCCCAAAAGCGCCGCGCTTGACCCTCAAACATGATTATCGACAAGGGTATAACCCACGCTGGGTGTTTGGTCAGCTGGTTTTAGCGGTTGAATTGGTAACCGGCTACCACGCCCATCACAGCGAGGGCAGCACCCTGTTGATTGACCGACCGACCGGCGAAATTATGCGCCGCATCAAAGACTACCGCGATTTGCTCGCCATACTTGGGTTGAGGGCTGCTGATGTCGCACAACAGGCACATATCGGACGGGATTTTGACGAGTTCAGACCGATCAGGGGTTGAGCAAGCAACTCGCTTACCAGAAAATCGGTACCCTGCGGCTTAAAGGCAACCGCCGCACCGGACATGAGTGCTGGGTCGGCACGATCCTACTGCCCGCTGGCGAAATCTTCGATGGGCTGTTGTCCTGCAACAAGGACTAAGGCGAGGGAGACAACAGATCCAGCAGGAAGCGTTCGCTGCTGCCTGTGGCACTTTGGAACGTTCCAAAAACGCAGGGACTAGAAGGACTCAACGTATCAGCCTCCACTGAAGTGGCTGGAGAAATGCGCCGAGGGGGTAGTGATAGGTGAGGTTGCGGCGGCGAAGCAGCGCGAGCAAAACGCTGAATGGGAGTGCTTGATGCAGGATGCGCGAGCGAAAGGTTGTACCTTGTCCGTGTGGGTTCAGGCGGCTAAGCACTCTCGTGGGGTGCGGGATAAGGCGCTACCTCCTGAAGGTCAGGAAACAGCGCAGCCTGCTGAGAGGGAAGAGCAGAGTGCGCTGAGAGCAGCGGAACGTTCCGGCAAAAAAGGAGCGTCAAATGGGATTATCATCTGTGTTTCGGACGCACGTAAATCGTACTGCCGCTTCGGCTTGACACAGCCAGTGAGACTTTGGCAGGGAGACGTGAACACGATCTGTTGGGCTACGCCTTGGGAAGTGCGAGTGGCGATCCGGGACGTTGGGCATCAGACCTCTCCACGACTAGGAATTGATGGATAACAGAAGTCAGGGCATAGGTCTATGAAAGAAAGTTATGCAATAGGCACACTGACAGGTACATTGTATTGTCTCAAATGTAGGAGCTAAGTACGCTAAGCCTCTAGAGGCGAACAAGAGGGTAGCGCATTACGACCAGGACGAAACCTGAGTAGCTTTCATAGATTTGAGCGTTTTGAGCGTTTGGGTGTGGAACACTCGCTCCCGCCTCTATGGGTCATGATTGAGCACCTCGTTCCCGCCTCAACACAAGTGTCAAGCCTTCTTGAATGCCTAACCGGTCAGGGAAAGCTCATGAAAGGGGAAAGCATGAGGACACTATCCTTATGGTTTCTGGGGTTGATGTCCTAAATCACAGCACTATTGATGTTCTGTGAGGAGATCAGACGCTGCACGCTCAAATCTACAGGTAGTATGATGCTATGTGTAGATTTCTTACATTGAGAGGTTTTGTGTCGGATTTTGGCTGCGTGAGGCAGTTTTTCCTTCATGCTTGCGTCTGGCGGGTGAGCAACGGGGTGTGCACCTTTTGCGCACCGCACAACCCCTCTATCTTTTGTCTACCGCGATTTCAACAGGTTGCCGCTGGTGGAGCCAAGTCTACCAATCGCTCTCGCAGCGAGCTGATAGCGATATGGTACACGCGGAACGTTCCGCCCACCGTAGAAAATTTATAGCACTGTTTCGAGTATGCGCTGAATGTCCTGTTTCACCCAGCGTACCCCTTGGGGGGTGAGTTTCACCATGAGGTTATTTTTGTAGTCGGGGTGCGACAGCAAATAGCCGCGCTCGATCAGGATATCGATGCGCGCTTTAGTGCTGCTGTCTTTGAGGGAGACAAATTGTTTGCCTTGTTCGCCGCGATCATACACGTCATGCAGCATCAGTTGCTGCTGTGCGCCAATCGTGCGCTTATCCTTTTTACGCCCGCATCTGAGGTACAACAAGCCTTCCGGGGTGATCTGAAAGGTGTAGGCGCTAGGCTCAGTCGCGTAGCCCGCAGCGACCAGCCCGCGATAACTGCGCGTCCATTTTGTGCTGGTGATGGGCGCGCGTTTGAGATCAAAAAGAAGCTCTAATTGTTTATAAGACAGCATCAGGGAGCGTTCCGGCATTTGCTTTCGAGACCGACGCAGCACATGAGAATACTCTCCGGCAGCAGCAGGGAAGTCGCTTCGTTTTCGAGGTCGGGTTTCAAAGGGATGCTGAGCGTCATGTGACAAGTTGCCAGCAGCTGCGTCGCTTTGGTGATGACCGTCAGTTCGCCGTACTGCAAAAACAGTTCATAAGCGAATTCCAGCGCAGAGCCAATGTCCTGTATCCACGCGATGCGCGACGCCCAGGCACGGTTTTCGCTGCGGTAGGCAGCGGGTATTTCGTTGAGGACGGGCGATTGCAGCAGGAAATTATCGGCGACGTGCAGGATGGTGTAGCCCGCCATCAAGCCCGCCGCGCGCACGATTTTGAGTTGTTCTGCGGTGGTTTTGAGTTGCGGTAGCGCTGACATAGGGTGTCTCCGAAGCTTTTTCAGTACAAGAAGCCCAGAAGCAGGATTTGAACTCACACATCCAAACCTTTCTTGTGCAGCCTTACCAACGCTTTGGCGATCAGGGCATCAACTTCGGGCGAGGTCTCTGTGCTCTCAAAATTGGGTTGGGCGAACTCGCCAAAGAGTCATCGTGCCAGCGCATCGTAGAGTTGTGCCGCCACGAGGGGATCATCCACCAGCGCAATGTGCAGGTGTTGACCGTAGTAGCGCAGGGCAGCGCTGTATTTGTCCCCGAAGCGGCTGACGCCTTTAAAGCCCGTCGTGCTATTTGGCGGCAGCCGCTTATGCCATTGATTCTCGTTATGCGTCGCAAGGCGCAGGTTGGCGCGGGTGTTGTTGAGACGGTTGTGATCGATGCGGTCCACTTCGACGGCACGTTCCGTCACCGCGAGAATGAAGCGGTGCATATGCGCGTAGCTGAAACGTCCGTTGGGAAGCTTGACGTAGCGCACCGCGTAGCCTTTGCTGCTGAGTTTCCACTCGAAAGCGGTCAAGCGTTCGAACTCTTCATCATCGACGAGCGTGAACTGATTTTTATTGAGCGGGATTTGCTTTGACATGAGAGATCCTGATGAAAGACGAAACGAACGATACAGGACGCAGTTTGTAGCGCTAACGTTCAATCATTCAATTGTGTTCAATCAGGTGTTCATTCGAGGCGCGAGGAACTCTGCGCTGCTTAATAGTATACCACAGAGCAGCGTTCTCTAGCGTAAAGAAAAGGTCGACATGGCGCAGCATTCCTGATGCGCGGGCACACTGCGGAAGTCTTTCAAGTAGTGTGTAGTCGCTGGTTAACCAATGAAGTTGAAATAGATAGCGGGTCTTAACTCTATTTTTAACGGAAAATGGCATTGATATTCAGTCCAATCTGTTGCAATTTACGACTGATTAAAACGACCGTTTTTAGAGATGGATGGGCTAATTGCCGAGCGTGAGAATACGACAATGGCACTTGCCTGTTGAGCATCATTTGCAGCCTATCCTAACCTGAGTTCGGGTTAAGTCCGATCAATTTGAGAAAGTGTTTCTCTAGGTACATTCAATTGAACATACCTAAGAGAAAACTCCTGCTCAAAATCCTTGTCCGAATTGAGATTAGTTTTATATAACAGATGCAGTAGCGGTATAAGCCCACTCAACGCTTGTGAGTTCGCCTGTTATCAAGAAAGTGCTTCGCAGGTAAATATCAACTGATGAGCTTCCAACCATTACCTCTATCGTCCCAGGAACGACCACCAGTTCATTAGCCTGATTGATGAACGCCAGCATATTCACGGGCAGTTGGAAGAGGACTGTTTTAGTTTCGCCTGCCAACAGGGATAATCGTTGGAAAGCCTTCAACTCTTTCACTGGGCGTGTGATAAAGGGTACCACCTGATGAGTGTATATTTGCACAACTTCATCACCTGCGCGTGTACCCGTGTTCGTCACATCAACCTGAATGGTGACACTTTCTCCTGCCTGTGCCGACTCACTCATTCGCAAATTGGAGAAAGCAAAGGTCGTATAGCTCAAACCGTACCCGAAGGGATATAGCGGTTTGGTGGACGTTTCCACATAATTGCCCTTCCAGTTAGATCGGCCACCGGATGGACGGTGGCTGTAGAACACGGGGATTTGACCAACGGCACGCGGGAAACTGATGGGAAGTTTGCCGCCAGGGTTAGCATCGCCAAACAGTACATCTTTAATCGCCGCTGCACCTTCTTCCGCCGGGAACCAGCATTCGAGGATCGCGGGAATTTTTTCTGCCATCCAATCGAGTGTAATTGGTCTGCCGTTGATCAGGACGAGTACAACAGGTGTTCCCGTGTCGTACACCGCTTTGACCAATTCGTTTTGTACACCCGGAAGGTCAAGCACAGCGCGATCTCGTGCTTCCCCGGAGGTCGCATCATCTGTGAGTCCAGCCTTATCGCCGACTACGACAATCGCCACGTCGGCTTTGCGTGCCGCTTCGACAGCTTCGGCGAAACCCGATGTTGAGGTGTCGCGCACAGTGCATCCACGCGCATACAGGATTTCACAGTCGAGGTCATCTGTAGTTTGCAACACCGATAACAGGCTTTGTGTTTTGATGAAGTCGTCTCCTGTTGTGATGCCTGTCGCAATCGGCATGTTGAAGACATTTTCCTTATGCATCATTTCCAGCAACGTTTCCATATGCGCTGGATAAGCGTAATCTCCAAATAGATTACGTATACTGTCGGCATTGGGACCGATCACGGCGATGGATCGCAGCGTTTTGGAGAGGGGTAGCAGATGGCCCTCATTACGCAGCAGTACGAGAGACTGTACTGCGATTTTGTGTGCCAATGCACGCTGATCCGGCGTGTCAAAATGCACACTCTCTGTGTCTACATACGGGTTTTCAAACAATCCCAGTTCAAATTTTTGTCTCAGTAGCCGTAGTAGAGCCTGATCGATCTGTTCCAGCGGCACACGACCCGTCTCTACTGCCTCGATCAGCTCATCATTGTAGGCATCGGTAGATGGCAATTCGATGTCAATCCCAGCATCCAGGGCGATATGGGCAGCCTGTACACGATTGGAGGCGATGCGGTGATAATCCTGCAACTGTGCAACAGCAAAATAATCGGAGACAACTGTCCCCTCGAACCCCCATTCGCCGCGCAGCACATCAGTGAGCAGCCACTTGTTCGCGCCACAGGGGATGCCATCGAGTTCGTGATAGCCATTCATGATGGAGGCGAGTCTAACTTCTCGCACGGCGGCTTCAAATGGCAACAGATACGTTTCGCGCAGTTCGCGCGGCGCAAGATGTGCCGGTGACCAGTTCATGCCACCTTCGGTCATGCCGTAGCCAACGAAATGCTTTCCTGTAGCGATCACACCATCCGCCAGCCTGTGTCCCTGAATCCCGCGCACATACGCGATGCCCATTTGTGCAACGAGATAGGGGTCTTCGCCATAGGTTTCTTCGACCCGTCCCCAGCGTGCATCGCGGGTAACATCTAGCACAGGGGCGAGAGCCTGATGGCCACCGACGGAGCGCATCTGCTGGCGAATGACATCTGCCATTGCTTCGACAAGTTCGGGTTGCCATGTACTCGCTACGCCAATCGCCTGTGGGAAGACAGTTGCTCCTCTGGCCATGTAACCGGAGCAGCATTCTTCATGTACTATCGCAGGGATCGCCAGACGGGTATGCTCGATCAGCCATTTTTGGATCGTGTTTGCGACCTCCGCACTTTGACGCGGGCTGACGTCGCTCGCGCCGCCGATGCGCGTGATGTGACCGACACCGTTTTTCAGGCGTGGTTCGGCTTTTTCCGGCGCAAACGCGATGCCGTTGAGCAGTTCATACACCCAGTAACTCCCCAGTTGTGCAACCTTTTCAGTGACCGACATCCGCGCCAGTAAATCGGCGCTGCGCTCATCAATCGAATATGATGAATCCTGGTAAGGATGAGCTTCACGAAGCATAATCAGTTAGCCTTTGAGTTCGCCGCCAGTCAAGCCAGTGACGATATAACGCTGTGTGAGCAAGTAGAAGATAATCGCTGGAATCATCAGGATGGTGATATACGTCATGACTGCCGCCCAATCCGTACCGTACTGGCCTTGAAATTGCATCAGTCCAAGCGGTAGGGGCCAAGTTTCAGTTGCGCCTGTCAGAACGACGAGCGGCAGGAAGAATTCATTCCATGCGGCAATAATCTGGATCGTCGCAACTGCAAAAATGGCTGGACGCACAATCGGCAATAAGATCATGAAGAAGAATTGATAAATAGTTGCACCGTCGATATAGGCTGCTTCTTCCAATTCCTTCGGCACGCTGATAAAGAATCCACGTAGAATGACAACACTACTTGGGATACCAAACGCTGCCATCGGTAAAATCACACCCAGTAGATTCCCTGTCAGCCCGAAGTTACGAATCTGAATGAAGATTGGCAAAATCGCAACCACCAGAGGGAACAATAACCCGATAGACATAATGTTAAACCAAATATTTTTGGTGCGGAAGGTCATCCGGCTGAACACAAACGCCAGCATACTCGATAGGATAACGTTGACAATCGTCACGCCGAAAGTAATCACCACACTGTTCACACTGGATCGCCAGAAGTCGGGATCTGTCAAAATCAGGATATAATTGTCGAGCTTAACCCCATCACGGGGTAAGCCAAACGGACGGGTGATAAACTCACCTGTAGTGCGAATACTGCCAAGAAAGGCGACCAATACAGGCAGCATCATGATAAAACACAGTGACACAAGCAGAGCGTATTTGATAGTCGTCACATAGGATTTGTCACGCATGAGGCATCTACTTTAATTTACAAATTGGGTATCGTAATCACGTCGCAACACCAACGTCTGATAGATCAACGAGAATGTAAAGGTGATGATGAAAAGCATCACTGCAATTGCACTACCAACCCCCAACTGCCACGAAATAATGCCGAATTTGTAGAGGTATGTCGCCAAGACATGGGTCGCATTGGCTGGACCACCTTCAGTTAAAATCCAGATCAGTACGAATTGTTGGAAGCTGCCCAAAACCGATAGATAGACCGTCAATCGTAGGGTCGAGCCAATCATCGGCAGTGTCACATGCCGGATGACTTGCATCTCGTTTGCGCCGTCTAGGCGAGCGGCTTCCTCTAAATCTTGAGGGACACCCTGTAACGCCGCCATATATAGAATCATATGTAAACCGAAGAACTTCCACGTAATCACCGCAAATACAGCGAATAGCGCGATGTCCTTATCCGCCAGCCAGACAATATTCTCTGCCCCCGGCGCGAACAGATGCACAATAAAATTAGCGAGACCATCACGGGGATGATATACATATGACCAGATATAGGCGGTAATAATTTCTGAAAAAACAAATGGAATAAATAGAATGGTGCGGAAGATACTCCGTCCGCGTAAATGACCACGCCCGACGACTAACGCTAATGCTAACGCCATCGGTAACTGTATCAGCAGCGACAATATGACAATCATAAAACTGTTTTGAATCGACTGCTGGAATGCTCTTTGATTCAGCAAAAAATTATAATTTCTTAGTCCAACAAAATCAGTTGGCGGACCCAGCCCATTCCAATTGAAGACACTATAATAAAGCGAGTTGGAAACCGGAATCAGCACAAAGGCAAAGAAGAAAATCATCCCCGGCACGAGAAAGAGCAGGATCGCAATAATCCGGTTAAATGACTGGCGACGATTGTATTCGTCACTGCTCATGTACTGTTGTTTGTCGCCGTGAGGTAATGCTGTGATAGCCATATGTCGTCTACCGTCAGATTTCTAGGGAGCAAAGAAGGGTGTAGGGGCGCGACAGACGGCCCCTACGAGTTTACTTTATTTGCTATTGTTCGAGTTCAAAGACAGCGGCATCTTCGAGTGCTTGTGCGGCTTCTTCTGGGGTTGCAGCCTGTGCGAAGACTGTTTCCACCGTATCGTTGACTGCTTCACCCAGCGCTGGTGGGTAGAATTGATCGAGGAAGGAAACAATGACAGGGGCTTCACCCATTGCGTTTAGCCAAAGTTCGCCGTATGGATTGTCTTCGAGATACGCCTCGCCGCCGACATTGGTCGGTAATGTCCAGATACCTGAAGCGACTTCTTGAATTTCCGGGCTGGTGATGAATTGCAAAAATTCGATAGCTTCGTCAGGAGCGTTGATGCCAACAGCGAAACCGTCACCACCTCCGAATACGTCGGTTGGGTTACCTGCACCCCCTTCAATAACAGGGAAGGTCGTCCAACCACGATTTTCGCCGAGTGGTTCACAGTCGCATACCGATGGACCGAAACCGACATCCCATGTACCCATGAGGTGAAATACAGCTTCGCCACGTTCAAACATAGCGCCTGCATCGGAGAAGCCCATACCGAGGAAACCTTCCTGGAACGCACCCATTTCGACCAGATTGGCAATGTATTGATAGGCATCGACAAAAGGCTGATCGGTGAATGCGCCGGAACGATCATAGGCCGCCTGGTATGCTGGACCGCCACCGAGCCGTAGTGCCAAGTACGCAAACCAGAAGTGACCGGGCCATTTTTCGGCTTCCCCCACTGCAATGGGGGCGATGCCAGCTTCTTTAGCGGCTTCTACGACATCGATAAATTCATCCCAAGTTTCATATGGGTTTTCAGGATCAAAGCCAAGTTGTTCAACAAGGGCTTTGTTGTACCACATACCCACTGGACCGAAATTGAATGGTGCGCCGTATTGTTCATCACCGAGACCCCAGAGATTAAGCACCCCTTCTGATGCAAAGCTGTTGCGCCATTCACCGTCGTTGGCATCCATGAATTCGCTAATGTCGCGGACTAGACCAGCTTCAGCAAATGCCCACAGCGGCCCCCCACCCCAACTCTGGAACAAGTCAGGGGGATTCCCACCTTGCATCACAGTAACCAATTGGCTCTTAAAGGCTTCGTTTTCAAGTACGGTAATTTGAACGTCAACGCCGGGGTTGGCTTCTTCGAATTGGGTAGCGACACCTTCCCAAAAAGCTTGACGATCTTCTTCAATCTGAATATGCCACCACTCGATGACGACTGGATTATCTTGCGCCAAGGTCATTGATGAGACACTCACCAATAACCCAAATAGGAGTAACAATACTAATTTGCGCATTGCTGAGACCTTTCTTAGATATTCCTTTAAATTGCTTGTGCAAAACTGTATATATGCATACTTGGCTATCTGCTTTGTGTTACTCCTTTCAATACCATACTTTTTAAATGTCCTTGAACCGCGCACAAGTCTCGCGGATGACAAGCTCAGTTGATAACTGCAAGCGCCGCATAGGTCCTTTGGGTTCTTCGATAAACTCGAACAGCATTTTCGCTGCCTGTCGTCCCATCGCAAACAGGGGTTGTCGAACCGTAGTCAGCGCTGGAGTCATCCACCCTGCCTGAGGTATATCGTCAAAGCCCATAATAGAAATATCATCAGGAATATGCATCCCACGTGCCCGTGCCGCATCAATCACGCCAAATGCTGAAACATCATTGGCTGCAAAGATCGCTGAAGGTGGTTTTTCCAGATCTAATAGCTGTACGCAGGCTTTGTAGCCCCCTAGCTGCGTATGATTTCCAGGGACAATGAGCCGATCATCATAGGAAATACCCTGATCGTTTAGAACAGCTCTATAACCAGCTAAACGTTCCATAGAGCAGCTCATCATATCTGGTCCAGACACAAAACCAATTCGGCGATGCCCTAACTCGATGAGATAGGTTATACCGTCGTAGACACCCTGCCGATTTGTCGCACCAACTGTGGAGCTAAAGTTATCAAACCCTTGATGGTCAATAACAACATAAGGGAATTTTTTTCTGCGTAACCCTTCTAAATACGCGCTGGGATCAACAGGGAGTAGTAATAACAAACCCGCCGCCATTCCCTGCGTTAATGATTGGACATAAATCGGCTCTTTCACTTTGCGATGATGGGTTGTGTAGAGCATCATGTCATAATCATGAGCCGAAAGTTCCGCATCAATGCCTTCAATGATGGTGCCCGTGTACCCATTGCCAATATCAGGAACCAACAAGCCGATTACCTTAGTACGTCCTCCGGCAAGACTCCGCGCCTGCATATTTGGCACATAGCCCAATCTGTCCATTGCATCTAAGATGCGCTCGCGTTTGTCATCTGCGACCTTGGTAGTGTTATTTATGACTCGCGATACAGTAGCGTGCGAAACACCGGCAACCTTAGCGACATCCTTGATAGTTACATTCGAAAAAGGTTTATCATCAGAGAGCATCTATGAACACGCTTTCAGGTAAAAAGTACAGATATAAGCAAAAAATACATAACTATGATTGCTAAAGTGAATCAAAACCTATATAAATTACTCGTCAATATGAACACGTTTTCATGAAAGTAACATGGATTTTTTGACTTGTCAAGAAAGTTAACATTAAGAGCAAGTGTTAAAAGTCACTTTACGCTACTCATCCCTACATCAGCCTTAGCTCGACTTTGCACATCTCAACAATCATATTTTCAGAGACTTTTCGGTGAGTTCAAACCACAGCGATGATTTTTCAAATATCTTGAGATCATGTCAATATTCGAAAAGTCTGACAGGTTTTGATTGATTTCTCTCACCGAGACACCTTAAGCAAAGCTTGTCATGTACAAAGTCGAGCTTAGAGCCTGTCTGAAAATTCAATTTCTAACCGCCAAGACGCCAAGTTCGCCAAGAGAAAAAGAAAATTTGAACCAGCGAGACACCGAGAACACCGAGAAAATAGAGAGAAGCAGAACTGAGTTTTTACAGCATTCCATATTACATCTCGAATTATCAGACAGCCTCTTATGGGGATTAACAGAATCAATCCGGATATAAGCCGACATACCAGAGCAAGTCCAAAGAACCAAAGCGAAATTGTTGTACCCAAGTAGAAACCTGTTGCTGAAACTGGAGCCAGTCGTAGGTATAGAGAGGGCATGCGTCTACAGTCCCGATGGCACGTGACTTGCACTGTATCAAGATATGAATGCTAGCAGCACACTAGGAAAGATGCGTCCAACTACTCGTGCAGTCAAGGCTAGGCAGCTGAAACTCACCAAAATATCAGAGAAGAAATCGTTAGAATGCGTAGCATCCCTTTAAGGGAGGCAGTCTATACTATGTGTCCAAATCAGTCGTTATGATAGCAACGAGTTATATAAATCGCACTTTAGGCACAGAATACCTTATGCAAATCAACCTTCACGATACAAGAGACGATTCGGGAAATATTAGCCTTCGAGGTCACAACTCAAAGAATTCAGCGAATATTTGGGGGATTTTGCTCCTTTCTTCCGTCACGAGAGGCAAATTATCACCGCGCCTATTCGCATTTTGTTGCAAGAAAATCAACCGTTTTTCTTGCAATAGATAAATGTTGGTTGTTGGTGTCGAGAAAGTTTATTATGAACTTAGGGTAAACTTAATGATGTCAAAAAGTGCAAACTTGACCAACACCTCCACAAATCGAGACACTTCTCAAAAATGGTATGACGCAGAAATTCAGTCCTAAACGCTTTAGGGCAATCAAAATAACCTCAGAGGCTGGATGACTAGCATGAGGGATGTCAAGCTTTATATCAATTAGGGATTACGGAATCCATCATAAACACAAAGAAAGTGTTCCCCAAAGAAAACGCTTCCAGCAATTCAAACTCTGTCTGCGCCGTTAAGTTACTTCAACCCCGTTGACGCAATCCCCTCGATGAAATAACGCTGCGCGAGGATAAATACAATCATCGGTGGCAAAACTGCAATCGCTGCGCCCGTCAGTACCAGATTTGGCTCGCTGGCGGCGGCGTTGCGCAGTTGGTTCAATGCCAGCGTCACGACATGCGACGATAGGTTGCCCGGATTAATGATAATCAGGGGCCACAAAAAGCTATTCCATGCGTAAAGGAACGTGATAATCGTCTGGGTGGCGATAGCAGGTCCACTGAGGGGGATAAAGATGTGCCACAAAATGCCGAAGCGCGATGTGCCATCTAAAAAGGCGGCTTCTTCCAAATCTTTAGGGATTGTGATGAAGAATTGACGCATCAAAAATGTGCCATATGCCGTAAAAATCCAGGGCAAAATCAGCGCCACCAATTTATTCTGCCAGTTGAGCACAACCATGAGTTGATACAGCGGAATGATTAACACCACGAACGGAATCATGATCGTGCCGAGATAGACCATGAACAGCGCATTACGTCCGCGAAAGCGAATACGCGAGAAAGCGTAGCCGCCTAACAGCGAGGTGGTCACCTGTCCTGCCGTCACCATGACCGTGACTAGTGTCGTATTGACCAGCGCCCGATTGAGGTTGCGTAAATTCAACACCGATTGATAATTCTGCCACTGCGGATTTACAAACTCCGAGAGAGGCGTGTTGCGTGGTGCAGAATACGCGCTAATCGTGGGATCGCTGATGTCTACAAAGCGGCGTAGCCCACGACGATACGCTAAAAGCAGTTCTTGGGTTTGCCCATCGACGGTCACTTGATAGACTGCAAAATCTGTTGAGCCAAGGGTGATCGTTTGACCGGTGTCTGTCGCTTCGTCCAGCAGCACGCGGATAATCCCTGTGCTTTGCTCAGGGTCAGCGGCATTAATGTTGTCCTGCGTTGTAAAAAATCCGAACGTTGCAGGATCAGCGCTTTCGTCCTGAATCATTCTATGTTCTACGCCGTCAATGTCGATGAGATAAATCGTCTGTCCTTCAGCCGTCGTTTCCGGCGTATAGGGAAACAAACGCGGCGGTGAATGGAACACATCATCGGCGGTCTTCAGCGAGGTCATAAACATATAGAGGAACGGAAACAACATTAATAACGCACACAGTGTCAGCAGTACATAAATGATGCCCCGCTGTAGCCATAACCAGATGAGCTGCTGCTGGCGTTCATCGCGAATAGCCGTTGATTGTACTTTGGTCACTGCCATCATTGTCCTCCTAGTCACTGTAGGCATCGGCACGCCCGGACAGTCGGAACTGTATGAGTGTGACGATAAAGATCATGCCAAAGAGCACCCACGCTGTCGCAGAGGCATAGCCCATATCAAAGCGTTCAAAGCCACGCTGATAGAGGTAATAGACCGTCGTGAGTTTGGCGTTCGTCGGGTTCTCCTGGATCAGCGAGAAGAATTCACTGAAGGCTTGCAAACCACTGATGAGGGTCGTGACGACGATGAAAAACGTCGTCGGTGCTATGAGGGGCAGTGTAATGTTCAGGAAGCGCCGCCAACCGTTCGCGCCGTCTACCGTCGCGGCTTCATGCAACTCTTTAGGAACACCTTGTAAGCCCGCCAGGAAAATCACCGTGTTAAAGCCGATGACCTGCCATGACGCCATAATCACCACCGAGAGCAGGAGCAGATTCGTATCCGTTAGCCATTGGGGTTCGGGTGGTGCTATGCCAAACCAACTGGCGACGGTTCCTAGGGCGTAGTTGATGTAGCCGATCACAGGGTCATACAGCCATTTCCAGATGAGCGCGACACCTACCACTGCCGCAACAGATGGTAAAAAGAACACTGCACGGAAAAATTTCATGCCAGGTATTTTGGAATTCAGCAAGATCGCCAACGCCAGCGCAGGAATAATACTTAAGGGCAAGAGCAGGATGCAGTAGCGGAAGGTGTTGCCTACGCTTGTCCAGAACAGAGGATCACGTGCACCGACAACGTAGGTTTGGTTGCCAAGCGCAAAGCGCGTGAATTCGGTTTGCAGTGTTGGGATGACGGTCGTCGCGTCCGTCACGCCTGCAGGCAGGGGGTTAATGCTCAACGTAAACATAGCGCTGTAATTACGCAAGCCGATGAAGTTCGCGTTACTGAGCGCACTGAAGTCGGTGAAGCTGAGGTAAAATGACAGCAGCAGTGGACCTGCAAAGAAGATTGAGAAGTTCAGCAGATTCGGCAGCAGGAACAGCCAACCCTGCCAGCTTTCACGCTGTGAGGTGGTTTCGCCAAAGGCTTGCGCTTCGCGTACCATAACGTAGCAGCCGGCACCAAAGAGGGCAGCCAGTGCCGTTGCCAGTAAACCGTTTAGCGACAGCCATTTGCCAAGGAGATTGAGTACCGCGCCAACCAAGCCGCTGATCACATTATCGGCTTCAGGGGTTGCCAGCGAAGCGAGCAGCAGCAGCATGAGCGAAATCCCCATAATGCCTAAGCCCACTTTTTCCAACAGCGCGCGTGTGGAAGATGGTTCGTGCATGCGCCAGGCGATCCATACTACCGCGTAGCCCAGTGGAATGCCCAGCATCAAAAGGATATTCCGCGCCAAGCCGCCGGATAAGTAGTCGAACCCCTCATACACGCCAAGAATCTGCCCTAAATAGGCGAGCGCCAGCGAAAAACCAATGACGTTGACAGCCATTGAAATCAGCCGCCCATTGCTGTTGACCTGGAGAATCAGCAGCACTGCGACCAGGGAGCAAAGGGCATAGATGAAGGTCAGTGCTGCGCCGAAATACTGAATGACGTAGTTGGTTTTTTCCAGCGCGTCAATTTGAAGCTGCGTGATGTTGTAAGCACCGAATAACGCTGCCACTCCCACGACGAGATGCCAAACAATCAAGGGCAGCCCAACGGTGGGAAGTGGACGTTTTACCGTTAAAGAAGTTCTTACCTGTGAGGTTGCTGCCATAATACCCCTCGAATAAAATTTGATGTATTCTTTTTCACTCAGCGGGTGGGTGATGTGTATGTTTATAATTTGCCTGGGGCACAACCTATGGCACCCCTACAAACCCCAAATATCGGAGTTTCCCTTTTGCTGCGAGATTGCATCTTAAGCAGCAAGTAAAAAAAGGGGTGAGCTAACTGGCTCACCCGCTTCATATTCATGATGCGGCGTTTAGCTGCCCGCTGCTGCTTCGGCGAATAACGGATCAGCCGCCGCACAGGCTGCCGTGCCGAAGTCCTCCGCTGCCAGCGTGCCATCGGTCAAGACCTGACCAACCAGCGGTTCAACTGCGCCGTCAATCGCGTCAAAGTTCGCCGACCACAGCGGAGCTTCTGCAACCGCATAGCTTGCCAGCGCGTTGGTGAAGGCTTCGTTGTTCTTGCCTGCTGTAATTTCAGCATTCAGGAACGCATTCACGGCATCTTCACCTGCACGGCTCGGTAGGTTCGCGCCCAGCGCCGTCACCTGTGATTGAACATCCACACTCGTCAAGCGCGCGATCAGTTCCAGCGCTTCGGCGGCGTACGGGCTGTTAATATTGACCACATACGCGCCCCAGAACAGCCAATTGCTTTGACCGTTGGGACCTGCAGGCACTTCTGCATAATCCCAATTGAACTGGGCTTGCGCGACGGTGTTGGGGGTTGCCCAACGACCATTGAGGAACATCCCTACGTTACCCGCAATGAACGGCGGTTCTGCGTCGGTGCCGTAAGGAACCCCTTCGCCCGTACCGTACAAGTCACTGAGGAAGGTCATCGCGGCGGTTGTCTCATCGCTGTTCAAAGCACAGGCAGTACGATCCTCATTGAAGAAGCCACCGCCCGCTGCATTGACCCACAGCCACCAATTCGCCCACCAGGCGTTCATGCCGAAACCGTAAATATCGTCGCCCAATGCGCCAATTGCCTGCGCAGTTTCGGTGAAGGTTTCCCAATTCCAGTTGCCATCCGCTTGCAACTCGGCAGGGGTAGGGATACCTGCTTCTTCAAACAAGTCGAGGTTGACGTACAGAGCGAACGAGGAGGCATCACGTGGCAGACCCCATAGCGCACCACTGTCGGCACCGCTGGTCATGGTTTCAGGATTATAGGTGAGCTGTTCCATCTGCTGTGGATAGAACACGCTGCCATCGAAGCCTTCCATGCCTGCTGCCAATTCGGCAAGGTTCAAAATCGCGCCTTCGCTGGCGAAGGTTGCCACGCTGGCACCCGGAATCCAGAAGACATCCGGCGCTGTCCCCGCAGAGATTTCGTTCAGGAGTGTGTTTTGATAGCCCGAACCCTCATTGTTGCCGGGTTCATATTGGAGTGTGACCCCTTCCCATTCGGCGTCAATGGCATCACTGACGGCTTGATATACGTCAATTTCTGCTTGATTGTCTGGGCGGGTACGCCAGCGCAGCGTAACTTCATCCTGTGCAGCCACCGGTACGACGGCAAACACGAGAGTCGCAATCAAGAGAAAGATAGGCAGAAAACTGATTTTGTTGAGGCGAGACATGATATTTGTTGCTCCTTGTACATCTGAAAATTTATATATAGCGAACGCTTTTTCCTGGAGTCGGGATCTTCAATATTTCGAGAACGCCTCCTTGTCATGTATGTGTAGATGATTCACGGACGATCAAATCCACCGGATAAACGACGGGGTCAGGGAATTTGCCATTGAGTACGTCGAACAACATGCGCGTCGCGTCGCGCCCTCTCGTAGGGGCATGGGCGTCAATCGTGGTCAGGGGCGGATCAAATACGGCTGCCATCGGGATGTCATCGTAACCAACAACGCTGATATCATCCGGCACACGGCGTCCGATCCGATGCACAAGTTGAACCGCACCCATCGCCATGCGATCATTCAAACACACGAAAGCGGTGAGTGTAGGAAACTGTTGCAGGAGAAGGTCGGCACAAGCTGCACCACTGGTGATAGAGAAGTCCCCCTCCGCTATGGGCAAGGCGTCAAAATCGACACCTGCTGCTTGCGCAGCGGCACGCAGACCCTCCATACGGTGGTTTGCGCTGAGATTGAGATCGTTCGGAACACTAATGATGCCAATAGCACGATGCCCTAGCTCAAGAAGATGTTGCATCAACTGGAATCCACCGGAGTAGTCGTTGGTATGGACATAATGCTCACTGGGATGAGTGCCTAGATTGACTACAGGGATGCTCTTGCTGCGAATTGGCTCTAAGACCGAGTAAATGGGAACGTTGTCGAGGGCGATAATGCCATCTATATAGCCACTTTGAATGAGGCGTAGATAATGCTCATCAACCCCATCGGGGGTTAAGCGAGGTGTGCTTAAGAGAATATTATAACCTCGCTGAGTACACTCGGCTTCGATGCCTTGCAAGATGTGTAAGGTATGTGGATCTTGAAAAACACCATCATAGACGTGGGGAAAAACGACGGCGATGATACTCGTCTTCCCGGCTGCCAGTGCACGTGCCGCTAAATTGGGTACGTAGCCAAGTTCCTCTACCGCCCGCATCACCCGTTGGCGAGTGCTTTCGGTAAAATAGGGAGTATTGGACAGCACTTTGGAAACCGTTGCCGTCGATACCCCCGCTCTTTTAGCTACATCCTCTAATTTTGCCATGAAATAACGCTAATTTGCTGTAGTTAAGCGCTTAACTATAAGATATGTAGAAAGAGAGAAGGTGTCAACTATTCTTCATGTCAGATCAGCACTATTCCGGTTTTTTTATTGATTCTGCACAAACTTGAAAGATTAGGTCACTTACCAATTGGTGATAGGTTGCGCTTTATCTGGGGGATAGCCTAGCACTGTAACAACCTAGGTAGCCACACGTCGATGGGGAACAGCAGACGCAACCAGCTATGTCTATGATCTGCTAGATCGCCTTATCGACATTGATCTCTAGGGCATAGCACTCAATGAAATCAACCACGCTTATGATCCCTTCGTGGCAACATCCTAACTAAGACATCAACAGTGGGACAACGGGTAGCTCCACACGGGATTCTTGTGATCCTGCCTCCTGAGTGGATAATAACCTGAGCGGTGGAATTTACACCGGCTCTGGTTCCACGAAGGGACAATCAATCACGTGTTATAGCGGCTGAGCATCTTGCACCGACATGAGAAATTGAACTGCCCATTTGTCCATCTCATAATGCGGCAACATTTATGCGAATCCACTTTGAGGAGAAATCGCTTATGCGAATCTGAATTTGGGCACAGAATACCTTATGCAAATCGGATTTTGGATACGCACGATGAGTGAATGTGAGATCCCTTCAAGGGTATGCCCCTTGAATGATCAGAGGACGCCGACCCCTTTGCAGATATGCGGCAGGCGAACGTGTTGCAGCACTGCACCCCGACTGCTCTAAGTGTGTACACGCTTGTTGCAGTTTGAGCGTGCGCCAATGAACGCAGATTGCAAGAACTGGTCAAACAACCGTTTGAAACTGATCGCCTGTATTTGATCCTAAAGTCCGCCTCAACAGGGAAAATCGGTTGCTGGTGCTATTCAATACCAGGTCGAGAAGATTATTTCATGACAAATTGGTATCTACCCGCACCAACATCGTGAATTCCACCATCTATTGTTTCACCATTCACGGTAACTGTGCTTTTTCCATCAACCGGTAAATATATAGTTGCTGTCGTATTGGGTGGCACAATGACCGTCAAATTGAACACCTGATGCTCGATTTTCCATTCCGACACGACCTCACCATAAAGCGTTTTGAGCCGGGCACATGCAGTGGTTAACTCACTACCAGGCTGAGGACGTACGATGATGTGCTTATAGCCCGGTTGTGTCGGATCAATCTCAATACCAGCGACTGTGTTGTATAGCCACGCTCCAATTGCACCGTAAGCATAGTGGTTGAAAGAATTCATGGCGGCATCCTGGAAGCCGTTATCTTCTGTCCAGCCATCCCAGCGCTCCCAGATGGTGGTCGCCCCTTGCGTCACCGCATACAGCCACGACGGCCAACTTTTCTGCTGCAAGAGTGCATAGGCGACATCGAGCCTTTCGTTCTCGCTCAACACATGGGGCAGATAAGGTGAACCCACAAAGCCCGTCGAAAGATGCATCCCACGCCGCTCAATGTCCGCCACTAACTCGGTAACTGCTATAGGGCGCAGTTCCTCTGGTAGAAGGTCAAAATGAAGCGCAAGGACATATGCCGTTTGCGTGGGCGTAAACAGGTTCGTATTAAAAACCTGGGAGGGGATTTGCCCATAATCCACTGTCTTTAAGGTTCCACGAGAGAGTGCATCAGCCGCCTCCACAGCCTTTCGCATGGTCGAGGGCTTAGCAGCAGCAACAGGCGACTCACTGCCCACTAAGTAACGGTCAGCAAAAGCCTTTTTCACATCATCAAAAAGCTGCCGATATTTGGCTTCATCCTGCGTATTTCCAAGTACCCCGGCAATCTGCGCCATTAAGCTCGCATCATAAGCCAGGAAAGCCGTACCGATTAAATCACGTGGCGTGCTGGCGTTGATCGAAAGCCAATCGCCATAACCGGGCCAACCTTCATAGTCTGGCGCGCAGCGAATATAGCCGGGGCTGGTCTCCAGCAGAAAATCCATGAAGCGGGTCATAGTGTCATAGCTTTGCTCAAGAATACGGGTGTCGCCGTAGCACAGATAAATCGTCCACGGGCAGATGAGGGCAGCATCCGCCCACGCTGGACCGCCATCTTTGGGGACATCGGCGGCATAGGGGACAACAGACGGAATGGAACCATCAGGGTTTTGCGCGTCGATGACATCGTGCGCCCACTTGGTCATAAACCCGGCAACGTTCATGTTGAAGGCGGCGGTACGCACAAACACCTGAATATCGCCCGTCCAGCCTAAGCGCTCGTCACGCTGTGGGCAATCGGTGGGTACATCAACGAAATTGCCTTTTTGACCCCACAGAATATTGCTCTGAAGCTGATTCAGCATTGGCTCAGAGCATTCAAAGGCTCCCGTTTGCTCCATTTCCGAATGCAGCACGATTCCTGTGATCGTGTCGCGGGTGACTTCGCCAGCGTAGCCGTCGATTTCCACATAACGAAAACCATGAAACGTGAATTTCGGTTCCCAAACTTCCTCAGCGCCACCTTTGAAAGTGTAATAATCGGTTGCGTGCGCGGCACGTAAATTCGTGGTGTACAGCGAACCATCAGGGTTGACGACTTCGGCAAAGCGCAGCACGATGGTTGTCCCAGTGGGCGCTGATCCTTTAAACCGCACCCAACCGACCATGTTCTGCCCAAGATCGACCACGTGGCGCTTGCGCCCCATGCTGCCGCGATTAAGTGGCTCTTTTACTGGCTGGAGTTCCTGAATACGCCGGACGGTTGGTCCATTGAGTGCCACCACTCGAAGTTGTGGATGACTGAACGTTTCGACAGGCAGCGCGTCTGATGGCATAAAACTTGCTGTATCCCAACCCGCAAGTTCTTTACGCGCGTCATAGGCTTCGCCCATTAGAAAATCGCTGTGGGTAATGGCTCCGAAGTGATATGTCCATGAACCATCTGACAAGACCTTATGCGTGCTGCCATCCGTGAGTGTGATTTCAAGCTGCGCCAGAAGCTGCGGACGATCTACATAGTTCTGGCGATGCAGCCAACCGATATATCCGGCAGCCCATCCATCACCGAGGATTGCCCCTATCGCGTTGTCGCCACGATGCAGAAAGGGAGTCACATCGTAGGTGACATACTGCACGCGCTGGTGATAATCCGTCCATCCCGGCGTGAACACATCCTCGCCAACAGGCTGACCATTGATCGAACACTCGAATAGTCCCAACGCTGTGACATACAACCGCGCCGAAGCCACCGCCGCCGGGAGCGTGAACGTTTTACGCAAATAGGGAACAGGAAACATGCTGCGTGGTCCACCTGCAAAAGCTGTTCCAATCCACTGTGCTTGCCAATCACTGCTCTGGAGCAGCCCCATTTCAAACCATGCAGCATCACTCTCAGAAGCATTTCCCGTTTCGTCCCAGACTGTCATCTGCCAGTACACACGCTGGCGTGAACGCAGTGGTTGCCCGGCATACGGCACGTGTACCGATTGATCCGAGTCAATCTTGCCGCTGTCCCACAAGTCAGGCTTTCCGACATCAAGTAGATCGGGCTGACTGGAGGCAGTCACGCGGTAGGCGGTTTGACGCGCCCCCTGCCGTTCAGTTTCCATCTGCCATGCAAAGCGCGGGTTGGGAACATCAATGCCCAGTGGATTGCGGCGGTATTCAGTCGTAAGACGAGTAATGAGAGTCATGTAATGTCCTTTTCAAAAAGATCATCCATTTATATCGCACTTCGGCAAAGCGTATGACGAATTGGGCAACTTCAACGGGAAACACAATATCTACTTGACAAAAAATCCTAAACTGTCTACTCTAAAATTTAATTTACACGATTAAGTTGAGTCGTGTCAATAAAATAGTGAAATTGTTTTTGAAAACCTGATTATTCTATGAAACGACCTACACAAGCAGATGTCGCACGCATTGCTGGCGTGTCACGAGCAACAGTTTCTTATGTCCTGAACGATCAGACCGATCAACGCATCCCCATCTCGCCCGAAACTCGCCAGCGAGTATTAAACGCCATCGCTGAACTGGGGTACGAAATTGATGCACGCGCACAATCCCTGCGCAGCGGCGATACCAAAACTATCGGCGTGCTGCTGCCACTGTACGAGAACCCTTTCTTCTGGCAGATTCTACGAGGGATTTCCAGTGAAGCGGAAGCGGCAGGCTACAGTTTGCTGCTGGCGCATAACTCCTTGACGCCGGAGCAGGAAAACCAGAGCGTCAGAGAGCTAGCTGAGCAGCGCGTCGACGGTCTTATCATGTTAATTGGCTTCAAGCTGCTGTCAGACCAGGTGATGAACCAGCTTCGACGCTCAACGCGCCCGATTGTCGAGATTTCGGGGACGCCTTCGGAATTTGCTTACGTTTATCAGGGCTATGGCGCTGGCACGCGCGCCTTGATGTCGCATTTACTCGAACTCGGTCATCGGCGCATCGGCTTTGTTTACGGCGTAACCATTCCTGCACAGGGTTTTGACCGTTTGGATGCTTATGGTGAGGCGCTGCAAGATGCCGGACTAACCTACGATGAAACCCTCGTGTGCCATTGCGGTGAAACATTAGAAGAGGGCTACCGCGCAGCTTTTGAGCTGTTGAGCCAGCCGGATCGCCCGACGGCACTGCTGGCAATCAATGACCTGCTGGCAATGTCTGCGATACGAGCGGCGGCTGATCTGGGTCTATCTGTACCGGGCAATGTGTCCATTGCCAGTTTCGACGACATCCCCTTCAGCAATTTCATCGTGCCACGCTTGACTACAGTTTCTGGCGAACCGGAGCAGAATGGTCGCGACGCAGTGCGGCTTTTGCTCAAGCGCATTAAAGACCCAGAGCTTCCGCGTGAAGTGATTACCCGTAATTGGCAGCTTATCATCCGTGAGTCTACCGGACCTGCACCAAGATACGCTCAAACAAATAGTGAGCACCCAAATTTGTGAACAGAGTGCCCGCAATGGCACTTTTGTAAAGAAAATTAAAATGTATAAGGAGTGTTTCACATGATAAGGAAATTTCTGTTTCTTCTTCTTTTGTTGGTGTTGGAGACATCGGTTGCTGCTGCCCAGGATGCTGTCACGCTGACCTATCTTGTCGATGACACCCAGAACAGCCAGGATACGGCGCAGGCACTCGCTGATGCCTATATGGCAGAACATCCCAACGTGACCATCACTATCGAAACTCGTCCGGGCGGCACCGAAGGCGACAACATTGTCAAGACACGTCTAGCTACTGGCGACATGACGGATATTTTCTTCTATAACTCAGGCTCACTGTTGCAAGCATTGAATCCTGCCCAGACGCTGGTAGACCTCTCAGATCAACCGTTCATCGAGAACATCGTCGAATCGTTCCTTCCGACAGTGTCTCAGGATGGGCAAATCTTCGGAGTACCGACTGGAACGGCGATGGGCGGTGGCATCCTCTATAACCGGAACATCTACGAAGAACTCGGTCTCAGCGTGCCGCTGACGTGGGCAGAATTTGAAGCAAACAACGCCGCCATCCTCGAAGCGGGTATCCCGCCTGTTCTGGCGACCTTCGGTGACACATGGACTTCACAGTTGTTCGTACTGGCTGACTACTACAATGTCGAACAAGCTGTACCCGGCTTCGCAGATGCGTATACGGCAAATGAAGCCAAGTACGCTACTACCCCCGCGGCGCTTGCAGGCTTCACCTATTTGCAGGAAGGCTATGAACAGGGTTGGTGGCAGCCCGACTACGCAACGACCCGCTTTGAACAGGGTTTGGCACTGTTGGCGAATGGGGAAGTCGCGCATTACCCGATGCTGACGTTCGCCCTCTCGACTATTGCGGCGAATTTCCCCGATCAGGTGAACGACATTGGCTTCTTCGCGCAGCCCGGCACAGATGCCGAGGCGAACGGTGCGACGATCTGGATGCCCGCTGCGACGTACATCCCACAGACCACGCAAGGCGCAAAACTTGAAGTCGCGCTTGATTTCCTGGGCTTTATCGCTTCTGTCGAAGGTGTAGATGCAATCACCGCAGCAGTAGCACCCAACGGTCCGTATCTGATCGTAGGTTCGACCCTACCCGATACCGTGCTGCCCGCCGTGCAAGACCTTGCCGCCTATATTGACTCAGGCAATTCCTACCCCGCGCTGGAATTCTTGTCGCCCATCAAGGGTCCGAATCTGGAACAGATTTGCGTTGCCGTCGGCACGGGTCAGATGAGCGCTGAAGAAGCAGCCGCGAGCTATGACCTTGATGTTGAACGGCAGGCGCAGCAGCTTGGTCTCCCCGGCTGGGATTAGTCTTGTCTTAAAACCTGTTACATGTCTTGTTCTGAGGGCGGGCTATATAGCTCGCCCTCAGATACAATAAACCTATACGCGACTGAGAACAGAGAGATGCTATGAAAAGTAACTCACGTCCGCGGACAATTCTGCGGACGTATCCTTATTGGTTTTATCTTCCAGCCGCGCTCGTTTTTGGCGTGTTCTTCGTTGTTCCGACAATGCTTGCGTTTTACTTCAGCCTGACCCGCTGGACGCTGTTCGATGCAACATTTATCGGACTCGACAACTATGAAAGATTTTTGAACGACCCCCAACTTATGGCGGGGCTTCGCAATACATTTATTTATGCCGTGATCACGAGTGGACTTAAAGTTATTATCTCCTTACCCCTCGCAATGCTGCTCACCTCAAGTCTGCGGCTTAAGGGGTTGCTTCGAGGCATCATCTTCTTCCCAGTGCTTGTCAGTACAGTTGCAGTCGGAATCACATTCGCTTCTCTCATGCAGCCCTCGGTGGGACTCATCAACACCGTCTTAGGCGCTCTCGGTCTTCCACGACCTGACTGGCTTGGAAATCCAGGCTTAGCCCTCTACTCTGTGGCGTTGGTGGACGTATGGAAGGGTATCGGCATCGCAACGGTGATATTCATTGCTGGCATTCTGTCGATCCCATTAGACTTTTTTGAAGCAGCGCGGCTTGAGGGTGAAACATGGGTGAAGTTCCGTTATGTCATCCTACCACTAGCCCGCAATGCGACCTTCACAGTCATCCTACTGTCTTTTATCGGTGGATTGCGAACCTTCGATTTGATCTGGACGATGACCCGCGGCGGTCCTGGCTTTGCGTCAGATGTGCTCACATCGGTGATCTATAAACAGTATCAGGCAGGGTTCTACGGATTGTCTGTCGCTGGCAATGTTGTGCTTTTCATTCTCGTCACGATCATCGTCTATCCCTTGATGCGCTTCTTCAATCGTGCGGAGCTTGAATTATGACAGTCCGAAAATTCATCGTAAGCGTCTGGCTGGACGTTACGGCGCTCATCATCATTGGCACCATCTTTGTCGTGCCATTCATGTTCATATTTCTGACTGCTGCGAAAACGGGTCCAGAAGCAGCGCTTTTTCAATTCACCTGGCCCAGCCAGTTTCAGTTCTTCGAGAACCTTCGGGAAGTCCTGGAGTTTGGTGATAGGCGTATGCTGCTGGCGCTGTGGAATAGCACAATACTTACGGTGGGATCGGTCACACTGATCGTCCTGCTCTCGGCGCTCGTCGCCTTTGTGATGCAGCGCCGCCGAGATCGGATGGCATCAGTGGTCAATTCGATCATGCTTGCGGGGCTGATTATCCCTCCTGCTGTCGTGCCAACGATCTTCGTGCTACAGCAGGTTGGTCTCTACAAAACGCTCATTGGTCTGATCCTGGTCGAAGTTGCATTCACGATGCCGTTCGCGACGCTCATCTTCCGCACGTTTATGGCGTCTATCCCAGGCGAGATCGATGAAGCAGCAATTATCGATGGCGCGTCTCCGTTACAGGTATTCTTCTCCGTTATTCTGCCGCTGCTGCGTCCAGCAATTGTGACGGTGATTGTCGTCTCGTCTGTTGCTATCTACAATGACTTCACGGGACCACTCTATTTCCTTCCTGGTGGGCAGAACGTTACCGCACAGTTGACATTGTACAGCTTCATTAGCCAGTTCAGTTCGCGGTGGCATCTGCTCTTTGCGGACGTGGTAATCATCACGATTCCGCCACTCATCATGTTCATGTTTTTCCAGCGGCAGATTGTTTCGGGAATGACAGCGGGCGCGATCAAGGGCTGAATTTGCTATCCTTATCCAAAACAGGTGTTAAACAATTCAGTTGCACAAAAAACGGTCGTTTTTTTCTCCACAAAATTGCAGCAGAATCGGTTGATAATTGCTGCAATCCTATGTTAAAATTATAGTCATAAACACCTTTCTTTTGCATAAGGCATTTGATGACCACGATTGGCTATATTCGCGTTAGCAAAGACGACCAGGACTTAACCAAACAACGGCATCTGCTGCTGGAATATTCTCAACACTATAAACTCCTCATTGATGAGTTCATCGAAGTTGAAATCTCATCGCGCCGTAACCAGGATGAGCGTCGTATCACCGAACTGATTAGCAAGCTCCAGGACGGCGATTTGCTCCTCGTGGCAGAACTGAGCCGATTGGGACGCAACATGCTCGAAACGCTCAATCTCATTCATGCGCTGACCCAGAAAGGCGTGAAGATCGTTTTCATCCGTCAGCCCGAATTGTCCACTACGGGATCGCAGACGCCCCTCTTGCTGGCGATCTACAGCTACTTCGCCGAAACCGAGCGCGAGTTCATTTCCATCCGCACAAAACAGGGGTTGGCGGCGGCTAAAGCCCAAGGAAAACTCCTGGGTCGTCCGAAGGGCAGGCGCAATCAAAGTCGTCCGCTAGACGCCTATCGGGAACAGATTCAAGCCTATCTTCAGGTCGGTCTTTCCATTGCTGCTATTCGTATGCTCATCAACAAACAGCTTGATATACCGCTGACCTACAACAGCTACAAGTATTTTGTCCTCAATGATGAGCAATTGAGAATCTACCAACTACGGAATTAGCTCGTTACATCCTTCTATAATTTCTGAATAACGTAAATTTATCATGAAGTATTTCGGTAATTCATTGCAGGGTTTCGTTAATAGTGTTATATCTAAATAGACCTATCATCTTGTTTTTTGAACCTTAATGCTTTACTAGGCAAAAACTTTGGGGGAGAATCGCCTCAGATCGCTAGTATAAAGCATATCAAAGAAAGGTAATCTAATTGTTGAAATTAGGTTATTATTGAAATGAAGCTAACAGCATATAAAGCGCTTTATTCGTCAGATTCTTATGAGCAAGCGCGAACCAGGTTCATCTAGTAGTCCACCACAGAAGTAATTAAGGATATAAACGTACCAATCGGGTACGTGCATTTTCAAGGTTGAAACACCATTTGATCTGAACCGCGTGTGCATTGCGCTGCGTCGTCCAAGCAGACACCTGCCTTTCAAGTTCAGGAATGCTTGCCAGACGCTGTTGCAAACATTGGCGACTTAAGACCGAAATCTCAATTTCAGCCATGTTTAACCACGAACCGTGCTTGGGGGTGTAGTGAAACTCCAGTTTGCGGAGGATGCGCCGGGCCTCCTGCGGTTCAAACGCCTCATACAAGGAACTGGGATTATGGGTGTTGAGATTGTCCAAGACGACACGAATGACTTCCGCCTGCGGGAAATACACGTCCACCAAGTCTTTCATACAAGCAGCGAAATCGACTTTTGTCCGGCGCTGGGTGGTTTTGACCATACGCCAGCCCGCTAACGGTTGAACCATCATAAACAAGTTGACCGTTCCTGCACGCGCATACTCGTAATCATAACGCCGCGCTTGCCCTTTTTGCATCGGGAGCGGTGCATAAATGTCACCCAACAATTGCACCGGACGCTCATCAAAGCACACTTGGGGATGCTTTGGATCATACGCTTCAGCATATAAATCCAAGACAGCTTCCATGCGCCACACAAACTCGCTGCCCACCTTGGGAATGCACCATTGTTCTTTTAGCCAAGGTTTGAGTTCGTTTTTTTCAACGTGCGCCGCACCGTTTCATCCGAAATCGCTTGCTCCACAACCTGTAATTCGACTAACCGATCGGCCAATAACTGCATACTCCATCTTTCCCGTCCGTCAGGACTGTCGCTACAGGTCAACGCCACCAAGAAAGCTTCTTGTTTCCCATCCATTATCGGTGGACGACCCGGACGCGCTTGGTCAAACAGGCTGTGCTGCTCGACCCATCGTTGCCGCGTGTTGGCGATGGTCGCGGGCGTGACCGACACTAAAGCGGCAATCTCAAGATCACTTTTGCCACTATCACTCCACAACAGCATCTGCGCCCGCCGCACCACCCGCACCTTGTTCTCACCGCCTCTGGCAATCGCTTCCAACTGCTCACGTTCTGCTGCGCTCAGGTGAATCGGATGCTTTTGTTTGCGTCCCATTTTTGGTATCCTTCTCTCTCAATCCTTTTAGGATACCCTATTTCTTCGCTTATTTCTGTGGTGGACTACTAGACCCAGCTCACTGGGGTTTGTGCTTTTATTGTTGGCGACTGTTGCAGTCATTGCCATCAACATTTTTCTCTATATTCCTAAAGATAACGATAATAATTTCATTCCGCCGCAACCGGTTCCAGAAGTTATCCGCGACTTTTTACCAGCATTGCAAGCAGTTACAGATACCCCAACAGCAACCAACACACCGACTTCTACCGTGACACCAACAGGTACACTGACGCCTACTGCAAGCAATACCTCAACTTCTACACGCACTCCAACATCGACCAATACCCCCACCGCGACCGCGACTGCCACAGGTACTGTGTCTACTAGCACAAACACACCCACAGCGACCAGCACGCCCACTGCTACAGCGACATCGACAAGTACGCTGACTCCTACACTCACCGTATCGCCTACCAGCACGAATACACCAACGGCGACCAACACACCGACTTCTACAGCGACAGCAACCAGGACGCCAACGCCGACGCCGACCAACACCCCAACGGCAACCAATACGATAACGGGGACCCCTCCTGGAATCGGGACTAATACGCCTACTGCGACGGCGACACCTACTGCGACGGCGACGACCACTGCGACGGATACAGCGACAGGCACAAACACCCCAACAGCAACCAATACGCCGACAGCAACGGTTTCGATTGCGACCAATACACCGACTGCTACACGCACACCGACATCGACGATCACACCAACGGCGACGATCACGCCGACATCGACGATCACGCCGACATCGACGATCACGCCGACGATAACCGACACAGCGACGGGGACGAATACCCCGACAGCGACCAATACACCAACGATAACTTCAACCCCGACGGCGACTGCCAGCCCATCAGCGACAAGAACGCCGACCGGGACAGCGACGCCGACGCCGACGATCACGCCGACATCGACGGGAACACCATCACGTACTCCCACCCCAACGCCGACCAACACGCCGACGGCAACTGCCACGTTCACGGCGACCCAAACGGCGCTCCCATTTGCCTGTGGCGGGAGTGTGGCTTATTGGATCTCGCTCTATCCAGGCGGCTGGCCGCCATTTACACAAATGCGGCTTGGCATTTTATGGACTTATACCCCGGCGGAAGTTTTCGCCATTTTGACCAACCCTAGCACTACAGATGCAAGTGTTATCCTTGCACGCGAGTTAATCGCTGCTCATCTCAACATTTTGGTTGGCGTTGACCCTACCGGATACACTGACGATATTTTTGCAGCGCATATCGAGATACTAGTTGGTTTTGGGACCATTCCTCAAGGCATCTCAACAGGGTCAACGCTCGGAATGCAGATGATCGCTACCGCCAACATTCTGAACCAGTTTAACAATCAGACCTGTATCAGCGGATCACCGACACCGACCAATACGCCGACGCGCACCAATACGCCGACGCGCACCAATACGCCGACGCGCACCAATACGCCGACGGCGACAGCCACGGCGAGCAGTACAGCGTCCAATACATCCACTGCGACGCCGACGGCAACCACAACCAATACCGCAACCAATACCGCCACTGCGACGGACACACCGACCCCAACGGAAACCTTCACGCGCACCAATACACCGACGGCGACGGATACACCCACCGCCACCATCACACCGACGCCCACTGACACACCCGATACGACATTGATCCCACAACTGACGGACACACCGACCAATACGCCAACAGCAACCGACACGCCGACGGCGACGGACACACCTCAGGACACCGCAACCTTTACGCCGAGCAACACACCCACCGGCACCAATACGCCGACGCGCACGCTCACTCCCACCGCCACCAACACGTCGACGGGTACTGCAACATTGACCCGTACCAATACACCCACTGCAACCACTACATCAACAAGTACCGACACGCCGACGCGGACCAATACGCCAACAGCCACCAACACGCCGACGGTAACTGCCACATTCACGGCGAGCAATACACCCACGGTCACTGTTACGCCGACGGCGACAGCTACACCCACCTCGTCACGTACACCAACGCGCACCCCGACACCGACCGGGACTGCGACGCCGACACCAACGATTACAGTGACTGCGACGATCACACCAACGGCTACTCAAACGGCTACGGCAACAGTCACACCGACCATAACCAACACCGGGACGGCTACTCAAACGCCGACCACGACGTCAACGCCGACCGTAACCAACACCCCAACGGCAACCGTGACGCCGATGAGTACCAATACAGCCACTTCGACCATCACCCCGACGGCGACAGAAACCCCGACGGCGACGGTTACACCCACCTTCACAGATTCGCCGACCGCGACCAACACGCCCACGGCAACTAACACGCCGACTAACACTGTGACGCCGACGGCGACCAATACGCCGACTTCTACCGTCACGCCCACGGCGACCAACACGTCAACGACAACCGTGGAAGCAAGTGCCACGAATACGCCCACGGCGACCAATACCCCGACGGCAACCAGCACATCCACGGCGACAGACACGTTGACGGCGACGGTTACACCCACAGCGACCAACACGCCCACCGTAACTGGCACAGCGAGTGCAACCAACACATCGACTGCGACCAATACACCGACTGCGACCAATACACCGACCGCGACAGCTACGCTCACTTTTACGGCTCTTGCCGCGACGGATACACCAACCGCGACAGTCACGCCAACGGCAACGGACACATCGACCGCGACAGTGACTCCAACAGCGACCAACACGCCAACGGCAACAAATACACCCACCGCGACCAACACACCGACAGCAACCAACACACTGACGTTCACACCAACGGCGACGGATACACCGACGAACACGCCCACCAATACACCCACCAACACGCCCACCAACACATCAACGGCGACAGATACCTTTACACCGACCAACACGCCCACCAACACGCCGAGCAATACACCCACCAACACGCCGACTAACACGCCGAGCAATACACCCACCAACACAGCGACCAACACAGCGACCAACACAGCGACCAACACACCGACCAACACACCGACCAACACACCGACGTTTACGCCGACAGAAACTTTCACACCGACGGCGACCAATACGCCGACCGCCACCAACACACCGACGGCAACCAATACACCAACCCCAACGGCGACTGAGACTTTCACGCCGACCAATACACCGACGGCGACCGAGACCTTTACGCCAACCAACACGCCCACCAATACGTTTACACCGACGATCACTAATACGCCGACGGAAACCTTCACGCCGAGCGTGACGCCTCTGATCACAGATACGTTTACACCGACGTTCACGCCGACGGATACTTTTACGCCGAGCAACACACCGACTAATACACCGACGGCGACCTTTACACCGTCCAACACGCCAACCAACACGCCAACCAACACGCCAACCAATACGTTGACGAATACGCCAACTGCAACGAACACGCCAACCGCAACCAGTACGCCGACGGCGACCAATACAGCGACCAACACACCCAGCAATACCCCAACAGCGTCGAACACGCCGACGGATACCCTGACGCCGACCAACACGTTCACACCGACCAATACCTTCACACCCACGGCAACCAATACACCGACGGCGACCTTTACACCGTCCAACACGCCATCCAATACGCCGTCCAACACGCCCACTAATACGCCGACGGACACCTTCACACCGACCAATACCTTCACACCCACGGCAACCAATACACCGACGGCGACCTTTACACCGTCCAACACGCCATCCAATACGCCGTCCAACACGCCCACTAATACGCCGACGGACACCTTCACACCGACCAATACACCGACGGCGACAGATACCCTGACGCCCACCAATACGCCAACGACGACAGACACACCGACCAATACGCCCACCAGTACGCCGAGCAATACGCCAACAGAGACCTTCACGCCGAGCACTACACCGACGCTGACGGAAACCTTCACCCCCACCAACACGGTGACGGCAACAGAAACGTTCACGCCGACCGCGACCTTCACACCGACGATCACCGAGACGCCGACAGAGACTTTCACGCCGAGCGTGACGCCTCTGATCACAGATACGTTTACGCCCACATTCACGCCGACGTATACACCAACGCCAGACCCAGGTGTGGTTGACCCCGGCACTGGAATAGGCTTCACGAACGTTAGTGTCGTGATCAATAAAGAGGCTGATAGACCATTTGGCATCCCAGGCAACGTCATCACTTGGAGCATCACCGTCACCAACAACGGCGCTATTCCAGCAACGAATGTGACCATTACAGATCAACTGCCCTCTCAGGTCGAAATCCTGTTTACTTCAACAGCGGTAGGAAATTTGACGACCAGCGGGCAGACTGTCACCTACACTTTGGCCTCACTGCAACCAGGTGGGGTTGCCGCCGTCTATATCACGACTCGTATCAGAGAAGATGTTGGCATGCCATTTACCATCACGAATACGGCGACGTTGACTTATGCTGAAGACCCAGCCCCACATATTGCCCAAGCGACGGTTCGCAGTGTGACGACCCTCCCCGTCACAGGTCAAACACCTGTCAGGCTGCAAATACTGCGTATAGTTTTAGGGCTATCAATCGCGATGATGTTGATTGCTCTAATTCGGCGGCTGTGGATGAGCCTGAGAGCAAATTTCTCGTGATATAATCGCCCGTTTAAATCGCCTGAGTAGCCGTCATCAACAACCTTGATAATGGATGAATTCGGGCGCATCAGTGCCCCGTTGGTAGCGTCCACACGCCAATCAAGAGAGCAGAGACCACATGTCACACGATCACGAAGATCATGTTGATGAACCCCAAAATGTTGACGCGAATCAGGAAATGCAAAGTGCGGAAGTTGTCGAAGCGGCGGATGAGCGTGCTTTCGAAGATTTGACCCTATCGGAGACTATAGGACAACTTGTGCGCGCACCGTTTGCGACGGTGCGTTCATTGTTTCAGATTACCCGTAGCACATCTTATGCCGACAATGCGGTCGTGACCTCGCCTAGAATTCGGACGCCGCAGCACGTTACAGCGCCTAAAACGCGGCGGCAAATTTCCTTTATCCCCCTTCTTTCAATTCGGCATTATGTAGGTTTAACCCTATTCTTCGTGGCATTTCTATTCGCGCTCAATGGGGATCGGATAATGGTGAGCGAAACCCTGCGCGGAGAGCAGAATTCGCTGAATCCAGCAGCGATTTGGCTGATTTGGGCGTTCTTCGTGTGGGTGGCGGCGGAGTTTTATTTCAGTTGGGCGGATATAAAAACTTGGTGGAACAGTCAAAGCCCAACACAACACCTTCTTGCTGAGCTGCGTGCTGTGCCTGTTGGGCTTTTGCTGGTCAGTTTTGTAATTATCATCGTCGCCATTTTTAACTCACCCTACAACCCAAATGTGTGGACATCGCTGGATGTTGGCTTTATTCTGGCGGCGATTGGCGGCGTGTTGTGGATCGCGCTGCAAGTTCTGGGCGCGCGCTGGCTTCCGCAAACGAGCAGCGTATCCGAGGTGCAGTCTGAGAGAGCCAGTATCAATGGCTATGTCATCCGAGGATTTTTGGCAGCAATCGGGCTGGTTTTGAGCAGCACGGCATGGAGCGCTAACCCAGGCAATCAGTTCACAACGCTAGGCTTTTGGACATGGATGGCAAGTGTAGTGCTATGGTCGCTGGCGTTGTCTCCCGTGAGTTGGAATCCAATCCAGGAAATAGTTTTACAGATACAAAAGCTCCGTCAATTTCGCCCTCGGTGGAGTTGGACAGCGACCTTTTTGATTTTCATTGTTTTAATCGGCGCTTATTTCCGCCTGCACAATTTGAATGGTGACCCCGCGGCGGGCACGAGTGTGCCGCCCGAAATGACAAGCGACCACGTAGAAAAGCTTCTGGATGCCCAGCGCGTGCTGGATGGCAATCACCAGATTTTTTTTGCCAATAACGGCGGGCGTGAACCTTTCCAAATGTATGCGATGGCGTTGTTCTCTCAACTGCCAGGACTGGGGATGAATTTTGGGACGCTCAAGCTGCTGGCGGTTGTCGAAAGCCTGCTGACGCTGCCGATTTTGTTCTTCATGGGACGCGAAATCGTAGGTCCGCATAACTCGCGGCTGGGCACTACAGTCGGGCTGCTGCTGGCACTATTGGTAGCAGTGAGCTATTGGCATGTATCGATTACGCGGCTGTCGCTGCGTATTGTGCTGACGCCGGCTGTTGTCGGGCTGCTGATGATTTATCTGACGCGGGCGCTGCGTGATAACCGACGTGGAGACTTTATCAAAGCAGGTTTGGTGCTTGGCTTCGGGCTGTATACCTATCAGGCAGTACGTATACTGCCCGTCGTCGTGATTGTCGCGGTGCTCATGGCTATTGTGTTTAATGCCCATTCTTGGCGTACACGGCTGCGCTATCTGCTGAATTTCGTCGCCTTGGTCATCATCGCCTTAGTCGCATTTGTGCCGCTGCTTAGCTTTTCGTTAGACGACAGGGTGCAAGGACCGGAACTTTTCTGGCTGCGCGCTTCAGGGCGTTTATTCGGCGACAATGCCATTCAAACGACAGATGAACAGGGAAATCCGGTGACACGCCCTCCTACGATGCAAGAGCGCTTCGATGCTTTTAACCGTAACCTCCCGATTCTGGTGAGCAATATCCGCAACGCGATGTTGATGTTCAACTGGAAAGGTGATATCGCTTGGATTAACGGCGTGCCGAATTATCCTGAAATGGATTTGTATACGGGGGCATTGTTCATTGTTGGCTTGGCTGCTTGGTTGGCATTGATGCTGCGGCGCAGAGACATTGTGCATTGGCTGATTCCTTTAGCGCTGCTGATTATGCTCATGCCGTCGGCGCTGTCTGTTGCTTTCCCCAATGAAAACCCCAGCGCCACCCGCACCAGCGGTGCGTTGCCGCTGGCTTATCTGATTGCTGCGCTGCCGCTGGCTTTGCTCGTCCATGAAACGTTGAGAATTGGCAACAAGTGGCTAGGACGGGTGATTACAGGCGCGATGCTGCTAGTGATTGTGGGTAGTGCCTTCCTGCTCAACACCAATCTGTACTTTACCGATTACCGCATCTCCTATGAGAATTCTTCTTTGCCCTACAGCGAGGGGGGGCGCTTTTTGCGAGGATTTGCGGAAAGCGATGGCAGCTATGGCAATGCATTTTTAATCGGTTATCCATCGTGGTGGGATCTGCGCGCCGTTGGCATCGAGGCGGGACGCCTTGATTGGGCGAATGGAATTGTCAGCCGCGATCAACTGCCTGTCGTTCTGCTTCAAGCGTCGCAGCGCACAGACCGTTATGCCCTTGACCCTGATAAAGACCTGATCTTCTTTTATTCAGTTTACGACACCGATACACGATCACAGCTTCAGGCTTGGTTTCCGAATGGACGTGATCAGACGATTGTGTCTTATCAAGCGGGCGATGATTTTGGGGTGTATCGTGTGCCAGCTCTGGGTGAGCAGGGATTTGCGGATTTCTTAGCAAATAACGGTTAACAACTACAAGCATCAACCCCTGTGAGAAAAGAAATTGAATCACAAAGACGCCATGGTTATCCAGAACTTTGATATTCTGAACTTTTTAGCGAACGGAGTCCATACTTCCCCGCCAATCCCAATGGTGCAATGTTGTACGCGCAAAAGCGCACCGTCTCACACCGTTCGGATTTCGTTTGCCCCACTTCCTGCCAACACTGATGGTGCGTCATGTTTGCAAGAGAGGCTTGCGCCAATGAGACAACCGTCTATTCTGTCTTGTGAGAACGTCTCACAAGGCAAACGATAACAAAACGTATCAAAATATTCAAGGACTAGTTCTTATGCATATTCACCCGCCTGAATCAAAATGCCCGGCTCACAATGAACCGGGCACTTGCTGGAGGGCGAAGTTTTTGCCTCGCCCTCCTCGAATTCCGTTTTACGGCTGGCTCACCGTCCCGTCCGCGTTGAGCGTGAAGGTGAAAGAGATGCTGTCTGTGCCGTTGAATACAACCGGGCTTGCCACGTTGTTCACGTAGATCGTCGCCGTCCACGGGGCAGCAATGCTGTCGCAACTACCCGTCAGATACACGTCTACCTGGTACTGACCGAGTGGGGTTGGCGCGATATAAGTGACTTGCTCGAAGCCGACGTTATCCCCCATGCAGGCGTTATTGTCGTCCGGACCATACGCGGGATAGGTGTTGGTTGCCACATGGAAGCTTACCAGATCGTAGTTGTCTGTGTCGCTCCATGACAGCTCAACACGTACTTCAAGACCGTTGGGCGTGCTGTCGCACCCGTCTGGTGTGCCATCGCTATCCGTGTCCACGCCGTCATCGAAGCCTGCGCACACATCCGCGCCATTGTCCACGCCATCGTTGTCCGTGTCGTTCGGGTACGGGTCGCAGCCGTCCGCTGTACCGTCGCCGTCGCTGTCCACAGTGTCATCGAAGCCGGGGCATACATCCGAGATGTCAGGAACAGTATCGCCATCATCGTCGCTGTCGCAGGCATCACCTGAGCCGTCACCATCGGTGTTGGTCTGGCTGACGTTGCTCACCAGCGGGCAGTTGTCCGCGCCGTCAAGCACTGTGTCGCCATCATCGTCGCTGTCGCAGGCATCACCTGAGCCGTCACCATCGGTGTTGGTCTGGCTGACGTTGCTCACCAGCGGGCAGTTGTCCCCACCGTCGAGCACTGTATCGTTGTCGTCGTCCGTGTCGCAGGCGTTGCCTAAGCCATCACCATCGGTGTTTGCCTGGTCAGCGTTGCTTACCAGCGGGCAGTTGTCCACCGAGTTCCGCAGACCATCGTTATCGGGATCGCCGTTGCAGCCGAACTCGATATTGACGCAGGCAACATCCGTGCTGGATGAGAAGTCTGCCGCCGTATCGTTGCTGCCCGCGCCGCCGTCGAAGTAGTCGCTGCGTTCGTTGCCGGTCAGCAGGTCATCGCCAGCTTCGCCGTACATGTTGTCGTCGCCTTGACCCGCCACGAGGTTGTCGTTGCCGCCGCCGCCCATGATTTCATCGTCGCCAGCTTCACCGTACAGGTTGTCGTTACCGGGCGCGCCAGAGTCCGCCGGGAATTCCGCGTGACCGCTGCTGCCTGTGTAACCATCGCCGTAAATGTCGTCGTGACCTGCGCCGCCGTAGATGGTGTCATTGCCAGCGCCACCGACCAGCGGAGCATCGTCGCCGTCGCCACCGTTGATGTAGTCATCGCCGTTTTGACCGAAGATGCAGTCGCTGCCAGCGTCGCCATACAGTTGGTCATTGTCGTCGCCGCCCAGGATCAGATCATCATCTTCGTTGCCGTGGATGAGATCAGAACCAGCGCCGCCTTCAATGTAGTCGTCACCTTGATTGCCATAGATCACGTCGTTGCCAGGACCACCGTACAGGTTGTCCAGACCCTGACCACCGAAGATGCAGTCGTCGCCGCCAAGACCATAGATTTCATCCGCGCCGCCGTTGCCGTAGATCAGGTCGTTGCCAGGCGTGCCATTGATGATCTGACCCGTGAGGACAAAGTTCGGACCGCATTCCACAGGGGTTGTCGGTGATTGCACGACGACGGTTTCGCTGTCACTGCTCGTCGCAGTGCTTTGTTCGTTGTCACGGACGGTCACGGTTGCGGTGTTAGTGTATGAACCCGCGCCCGTCTTGTTGACGGTGTAGGTGCAGGACACTGTGCCATTGCCCGGAATGACCGTGTTGACCAGCGCTGTACATTGCGCTGAGAGCGGATAGCTGTCGGTCAGGCTGGTAATCGTCACCGGCTCGCTGGTGTTGTTAGTGATGGTCAGTGTGAAGGTGAATGTACCGCCCGGATATGGCAGGCTCGTCGGGCTGGCAGTCTTGGTCAGCGTCACGCTCGGCTGTACGTTGTTGACCGTGATGCAAACCTGAACGGTTTCCGATTCCTGTTGACCGGCGCTCACCTTGTAGGTAAAGCTGTCTGAGCCAGAGAAGTCTGCGTTCGGCGTGTAGCTGAAGCTGCCATCGCTGTTGAGTGTCAGCGTGCCGTTTGAGGTCGTGCTGACGAGTACCGCGCTCATTGAGTCGCCTTCAACATCGCTGTCGTTGCCCAAGACACCGGGCGCGCCTACATTAAGGACAGAACCTTCATTGACGCTGTAGCCGGGGTTGCAATCCTCTACTGCTACAGGCGCATCGTTCACGCAGTTAACCGTGATAGTAACTGTCGCTGTATCCGTCAGCGTGCCATCGCTCACCTCGTAGATGAAGGTATCTTCGCCGCAGAAGTTAGCATCCGGTGTGTAAGTGAAACTGCCGTCACTGTTCAGTGTTAGCGTACCGTTATCGACATCATCCACCACCGTCACGCTCAGTTCTGCGAGTGTGTTGTCGACATCGCTGTCATTGACGAGCACACCCGGTGCTGGAACTGTCAGCGTCGTGTCTTCATTCACGCTGTAGCTGTCGTCGTTCGCCACTGGCGCGTCGTTGCCGCAGACGATAGTGACAGTGACGGTTGCCGTGTCACCCAGCTCACCGTCGGTGATGGTGTAAGTGAAGGTGTCCGTGGCGCAGAAATTCTCATTTGGCGTGTAGGTGCAGTCCGTCGCCGTGCAGGTCACACTGCCGTTCGCACCCTGCGTGTTGCTGGTGATCGTCAGCGTGTCGCCGTCCACGTCCGTGTCGTTCGCCAGCACGTCAATCGTCACAGGCGTATCTTCCGTCGTCGTGTCGCTGTCATCGACGGCATCTGGCGCGTCGTTGACGCACGTCACCGTGATCGTCACCGTCGCCACATTGCTATCCGTTGCGCCGTCGTTGGCGGTGTAGGTGTAAGTGTCGATACCACAGAAGTCCTGATCGGGCGTGTAAGTCACCGTGCCATCGCCGTTGTTGACTGTCGTGCCATTCGCAGGCTGCGTCAGGTTGGTCACGCTCAGCGGGTCGTTGTCAATGTCGGTGTCGTTCGCCAGCACGTTGGTCGTCACGGGCGTGTCTTCCGGTGTGGTGTCAGCGTCATCCACTGCCACTGGCGCGTCGTTGACACACGTCACTGTTACCGTCACGGTTGCCGTATCGCCCAGATCACCGTCCGTAATCGTGTAGGTGAATGTATCGGTGGCGCAGAAATTGTCATCCGGCGTGTAGGTAATCGTGCCATCGCCATTGATCACTGCCGTGCCGTTGGCAGGCTGTGTGACACTCACGACAGTCAGCGTGTCGTTCTCAACATCAGTATCGTTCGCCAGCACGTCAATCGTCACGGGCGTATCTTCCGCCGTCGTGTCGCTGTCATTGACTGCCACTGGCGCATCGTTGACACACGTCACCGTGATCGTCACCGTCGCCACGTTGCTGTCCACTGTGCCGTCGTTGGCGGTGTAGGTGTAAGTGTCGATACCGCAGAAGTCCAGATCGGGCGTGTAGGTCACCGTGCCATCGCCATTGTTGACGGTCGTGCCGTTGGCAGGCTGCGTCAGGTTCGTCACGCTCAGCGGGTCGTTCTCAACATCGGTATCGTTCGCCAGCACGTTGGTCGTGACCGCGTTGTCTTCGTTGGTCGTGTCAGCGTCATTGACTGCCACTGGCGCATCGTTGACGCACGTCACCGTGATCGTCACCGTCGCCACGTTGCTGTTCACCGTGCCATCGTTAGCGGTGTAGGTATAGCTGTCGATACCGCAGAAGTTGGCGTTCGGTGTGTAAGTCACCGTGCCGTCACCGTTGTTGACGGTTGTGCCATTCGCCGGCTGCGTCAGGTTCGTCACGCTCAGCGGGTCGTTCTCCACGTCGGTATCGTTCGCCAGCACGTTGGTCGTGACCGCGTTGTCTTCATTGGTCGTGTCGCTGTCATTGACTGCCACTGGCGCATCGTTGACCGCTGTGACCGTCACCGTCACCGTCGCCGTGTCGCACTGCGGGTCAGGGTCGCCGTCGGTGGTGCCATTATCGCATACCGTGTAAGTGAAGCTGTCCAATCCGAAGTAATTGGGATCGGGGGTATAGCTCACGTTCGTGCCGTTGTTCACCGTGCTGCCGTTCGGGGGATCGCTCACGATGGTGACCGTCAAGGTCTGTCCACTCTCGTTGGCGGGTCCCTTGCTGTCGTTGCCTAGCACGTTGATGATGGTGCTGCCGGAGTCTTCTGCCACCGTCGCGCTGTCATCGCCTGCCACTGGCGGGTCGTTGACTTCGATGACGGTGATGCAGAAATCGCCTGTATCCGAGCCGCCGTAGTTATCGGTGAGCGAATAGGTAATGGTGAAAAACCCATTGGCATCGCCGGGGTTAAAGACAAACGAGCCATCCAGTCCAAACTCGTCGAAGTAGGTAATCCCTGATGGGGGTGAAGATGAAACAAGTGTCGTGTTGAGGAAATCGCCCATGATTGCCGCGTCGGCGTCAGTGTCATTTGCCTGTACACCACTGACATCTGGCACAACCAGGATGTTATTTTCGTAGAGGCTGTAACCTGGCGTGCAGTCGTCCACTGCGACGGGCGGTGCCATTTCTACCGCGCCAGCATCGCAGTTGGTCTCCTGCGGACGGGTGATACCACGTTGGTCAATAGTGACCGCGCCAGTCATCGCCACAATCGGGTTCGCGCCATTATTGGCAAGGTACGTGCAGTTAGCTGGCGTTACAGCGTTGCGTGCCGTACTGCCTGCTAGTAATGGGTAGTAGGTTGTAGGATTGTTAAGGGCTGGTCCTAGATTAGCAGGTCCTGCGATTGACCCAACCGCCGTACAGCCAGTCGTATTGCCGATCACAGTGCTGCCGCTGATCGTCATAGTACCAGCACAATCCGGTGCGCCCGTGCCGCTGTTACCGGAGACAATGCTATTTCTCAGCCTCAGATTGCCCTGATTACGGAAAACACCACCCCCTGCGGTAGCAGCAGCGCCTGCGCTGTTGAGGGTGATAGTCACGTTGCTAAGGTTGACATTAGAGTTTCCATTGTTAAGAAAACCAGTGCTGTTAGTGTTGTAAATGCCACCACCATTGCGCGTTGCCGTGTTGGTCGCAATGGTGCTGTTCGCGATGTTAAGGTTGGCATTAGTACCTAAACCACTACCATTGTTGTAGATACCACCGCCGTCATTAGTTCCTGAAGTGTTGTTACCTGTTATCGCACTTCTAAAAACATTGAGGGTAGCTGTACCAGCGTTGGTCGCATGATTGTAAATACCACCCCCGCCAGCCGCCGTGTTGCCGCTAATGGTACTGCTTATAATACTCGTGTTAGCGGTAGACAAATTACCAGCATTATAAATACCACCACCAAGCCCACTCGCCGTGTTACCACTGATAGTGCTGCTGTTGATGGTGACAGTCGCAGTAGCCGCAGCTCCGGGGACGACTGCAATCGCACCGCCGTTGCCAGTCACAGTGTTGCCGGACAGTACGCTGTTGTTGACAGTGACGACTGTATTGTTGTTGGTGATCGTGATCGCCCCACCATTACCACCCCCGTTGGTGAGGGTGACGCCGTTGAGGGTCAGGTTACCATTGTTACTACTGCTAACACTAAAAAGGCGGAATGTGCCACTGACATGATTGATGGTTGTAGTACCACTTCCCGCACCATTAATGGTGATATTGCTAGTCACAGGAAGTGTACCGAACCCTGATGTGAGCGAGTACGTTCCTGCTGGCAGGGTGATGATGTCTGCTCCCCCTGCCGCGTTCGCCGCTACAACTGCCTCTCGCAGCGAACAATCCGCAACACTACATGTACCATCGTTAGTGTCAGCCGTTTTTGTGACCACAAAAGTCGCCGCGTAGGTCGGACCTGTCGCCAATAATGTCACGAGTACAATGAGAAGTGTGATGGAAATTAATCTTATAGGACTTACGCAAACTGCATCTGGATAGCCGGGGAGCGGAGTTGCGAACGCAAATAGTCATCCAGCAAGCCCTGC
>CALMZT010000418.1 GCA_937870805.1 uncultured Chloroflexota bacterium | reverse complement strand
GAACTTTGACGGCTTGTTTATCTTTTCTCATGGCTTTTTATTGCAGTATATCGCATTCTCGCCCCCATTTTGAAATGCACCCCGCCTAACGTGGGTGTGGTGGTTTTCAAGGATATACATGGTTGGGCGCACACATTGGTACGCCCAACTACGCAGCCTCAGTGTTCACCACTCCCGCCCGCCGCTTACTACGTACCAACGGTGACGTGTACGCCAGAGACGCAGCCATTACGACCACCTCACCGCAAGTCTATGCTGCGAGGCTATCGCGGCGCAAATTCCTTACG
This sequence comes from uncultured Chloroflexota bacterium, assembly GCA_937870805.1. Taxonomy (GTDB): domain Bacteria; phylum Chloroflexota; class Anaerolineae; order Aggregatilineales; family Phototrophicaceae; genus JACAER01. The sequence goes on along the minus strand of CALMZT010000418.1, from coordinate 12,008 downwards.
AAAAAGTGAAGTGAATCAAAAAAGGCGTAACTTTAGACGCCTTCCAGTGTTTATATAGGTGGATGGAAGATTTAGCGGTCTGGTCGCGGACGCTGCTGCGGTTTGCGTACCGGGATGGGGACAAGCACGCGCTGCTGTTTTTGCTGTGGATTTAACAAGCGATCAAAATCGCGCAGAATTTCGCGGACACCATCGACAATATCATCCAGGACATTACGCTTTGTTTTCGCCACAGCCAGTGTGCCTTTCTACGAAAAAACCCCTTCATCGGGGACGAAAGGGCTAAGGAAACTTCACCGGGGTTGGACCTAAAGAGACTCGAACTCTTGACCTCTTCAATGCCATTGAAGCGCTCTCCCAACTGAGCTATAGGCCCGTGCGTGAAGAGCATTCTAAGCCCTTTGTATTTAGCTGTCAAGTGCAATTGCAATGATCCCAGAATAGCACATATTCTTCACACTGTATATAGCCCACCTTCATTTTAAAGGAATATTTATTATTTATTCAGCAATGATTATCATTCAGGGCAATCACATCAAATTTAGTTTGAAGGTTACAAGGGTTCACAACATATTTGTAGGGACAAGCGTACAGGGCTGAGCATCGGGCGAACACACAGGTTCGCCCCTACAATGATATTCTTGACCTTTCTTGATCCAAGTTGTGATTTTGATGCAATCGTCCTAGACTATCATTCTATTTTCAGTAATTGAAATGTAGCGTATGATATACTAGAGTGTTGAATGTTTGGGTTTGCATGAAAGGGGCAAAAGAATGTCAGCACAAGCAAGCAGTCTTGCCGAGTTTTACGCTATGGTCATTCTGACTGTCGCTTCAGAAAAACCCGGACGCCACTGGGAAGAAATTGAATTGGCGGAAGAAACCGGTTTAACGCCTGAGCAATTCGTCGAGGGGCTGCGTTGGGCGCAGGCACATCAAATGCTCAGCCGCAGCGACAATGGACACACCCCGTTCTTACACTAGCGCGGTGGGTGTTTAAACTGCACCTGGATGATCATGCGCCCTAAACGCAGTTGGTCACCATCGCGCAAGAAACGCACTTCATGGGGGTTCAGACGCTGGTTGTTCAGATATGACCCGTTTGAACTCCCTAAATCATAAATGTGAATGGCATTGTGCTCTGCGTCATAGCGCATTGACATATGCAACCGTGACACACCCAATTCTGCTCCCTGAAAGGCTTCGAGATCAATATCAGGATGCATCGCGCTCTGTTCTGAACCGCGCCCGACGACAATATCGTGGGTGTACTGCTGTGGACGTACTTCAAACGCCTGATTCGTGCCGCGTACCTGTAATACCATCACCGTCGAGGGACCAAAATAATCCTGACTAACGCGCGAGTTTTCGTCAAGCAAGGTGCGCGTATCAAAACGTCCCTGTAGTTCGCCAAGATCGGTTTGATCGCCGATGGGCTGCGGATTAGTGGGCGCTCCGATCTTGCGAATTTGGCTATTCGTATTCACTCTTGGTTCCGCAGTCGGCAGTCCAAGCGGGCGCACGGACAGGGTTGCATCGGGATTGGTCTGCGTCGTGGTTTTGGGCTTTGATACCTCCCCCGCTTCCCAATTGCGCAAGAGTTGTGCCAATTGTTCACGCTGCGGCTTTTGCAGCGGCTCAATATAATGACGCAGTGCGTGGAGAGCAACTTTGGCATCCAAGCCGTTTTTACGCATCCGCGCATATTCGTTGAAGATGTCCTGTAACTCGCTCACCGCTTAGTCCTCTGGTTGTTCAAAGCCCGTATCTTTATTGTCGTTGAGGCTCGAATAATATGCAAATGAACTGGCGTGAAAAATTACTGAGTTTTTTGGATTGTTGCTATAATCATTCGACAATCCTATTATATCAGTGTGTTTATTTGTGTGTGCGTTGTGAATGAGGAAGGGTTAGTCATGCAGCTTGGTCTAATGGATATTCAGATCGAATACTGCGCGGTTTGAAACTACGCTCCGCGTGTCGTCAGTTTGACGGCAGAAGTGTTGGGTGAACGGGAAATCGAAGCTTTCATTCGCTCGTGGGTGCTGCTGCCCTCGTCGGGCGGCAAATTTGAAGTGGTTATCAACGGCGAGTTGGTGTTTTCCAAGAAGCTCTTGAAGCGCCATGCTGAGCCGGGCGAAATCAAGGACTTGATCGTGCAAGCGCTGGCGACGTTACGCGGCAGCAAATCAGATTCGTCGTCATAACTGCTTGTCTTGATGTTCAAGGCGCAGCGCAGGGTTTCAAATTAGAGGGTTGTGTAAGTGGCGGGCTGATGGATGCGCCGCTTTCCGTAAATAAGCTTTTGTACATTTGAGGAGCGCGAATGATGCAGGATGGCAAAATCAAAACTGAGGATCCGATTATCGCTTGCCGCAACGTCAACAAGTGGTTCGGTGATTTTCAAGTGCTGCGCGATGTCACCGTCGAAGTGCAGCCGCGAGAAGTGCTGGTAATTATCGGTCCTTCGGGGTCGGGAAAATCGACGTTTATTCGCTGCATCAACCGCCTCGAAGAACATCAGGAAGGCGACATCATCGTTGACGGCATCCGCATGGGCAACGACATCCGTAACATTGCCGCCATCCGTCAGGAGATTGGCATGGTGTTCCAGCAGTTCAACCTGTTCCCACATCTGACAGTATTGGACAACATCTCGCTTGCGCCGATGCAAGTACGGCGCTGGCCCCGTGAAAAAGCCGAAGCGCGCTCGATGGAACTGCTTCAGCGCGTAGGCATCCCCGAACAGGCACGCAAATATCCGGGGCAGCTTTCCGGTGGGCAGCAGCAGCGTGTGGCGATTGCGCGTGCGCTGGCGATGGAACCAAAAATCATGCTGTTTGACGAGCCAACATCGGCGCTTGACCCAGAGATGATTAAAGAAGTGCTGGATGTGATGAAGGAACTGGCGAAATCGGGCATGACCATGTTGTGCGTCACGCATGAGATGGGCTTTGCGCGTGAGGTGGCAGATCGTATTCTGTTCTTCGATCAGGGGCGCATCGTGGAGCAAGGCACGCCAGAACATTTCTTTGCGGAGGGCGTGGAGCATCATCCGCGCACGCAGTTGTTCCTCTCGCAAATTCTCTAGTTACGACCTTCTTCCCTAAGCATATACCGATAGACCATGCAACCGTTTTGCGGAGGCGTGGATTTTGTCGTTTCTTGACGAGAGAAGGAGGTATTGTATGATCTTGCAAGAAAAGACCAACAAAAAGGGCGAACCATCATGGCTCGCCCTCTAGTAATTCCTAGCGTCGAGAGCTTAGTTCTCTAGCTCAATCGTCATCGAGACATTAGAATAGCTGTAGTCTTCGACCTGGATTTGCACAGGACCATCGCTGGTTGCGGTGATTGTCACTGACAAACCGTTCACTGGACCACTGCTGATCGTGGTGATCGTGAAGCCATCCTGTGAGATGGTGATGTAAGGCTGCGCGCCGCCCATGTCGCTGAAGCTGATCGTGTATTCTTCGCCCGCTTCAGCTTCAAAGGTTACCACGCCGCGCTGCTGCTTTTCGCCCAATTCCAGCACCTGCGGACCATCATCCAACGAGGGGACTTCGGCGCGTGAAACTGTCATCGTCACTGCGCCTTCGCCGCTGTCGGCAAACGGACGCAGGACAACGGTATACGTGCCCGTCGTTGAGATCACTAAACGGTTAACTTCAGGATCGAAGCCCGCGCCGCTGTCGTCATCTGAATAGATGTTGTAGCTGCTGGGGTCAAGGACATCAATACGAGTGTCGATGGAATTGTTGCTGTCGACGCTGATATTGATGAGTTCGCCCGCGTTCGCCTCAAAGCTGAAGTAGGCTGGCAAACCGCCGCTCAGTTCGACTTCTGTCTCTTCGTCAAATTCAATTTCTGTCAGTTCAATGCGCTCAACCACTAACGTAAAGTTACCTGAAGCAGAGATACCGCTGCTGGTAGAAACGTTGACGGTGTAATCACCTGTCTGGTACAAGCTGGTCGGACCCACAACGGCAACGCGCCCGGTGTTGTAGTAGTCGCTGTAAGCAAATTGATAGCCATCTGGTCCAGTAACGATGACATACGGTGAGAAGTTGTCGGCGGTCACAGTCACCGCGATCAAATCACCCGACTCACCCCGGAAGCGGAACAGTGTGCTCGGCTCGGATTCGCTGAGTTCGCCTTCGACTTCCTGCGTGTATTCGATGTCGCGTACTTCTGTCAGGTTCAGGCGCAGCGTATACGCGCCTTCTACGGCTGAACCGCTCGAGCGATAGCCGAAGCTCTGCGCGACAATGTAATAAGTGCCTGTGTACGGCAGAGCGAACGCCGAAATACGCGAATTCAGGTTGCCAGCGCTGTCGTCGTCGTAAGTGAGTTCAAAGCCACTGTCATCTTGCAGCACGAGGTAGGTGTCAAACGGACCCGTCATGGTAATGGTCACGCTGTCGCCCGCTTCACCTTCAAACTCATAGGTCTGTGTCGGCTCAGAATTCGTCAGTGCACCTTCTACACTGTCGCCGTATTCCATCACCTCGATGTCTTCATCTTCGTCGCTTCCGCCCGCAAATGGCAGCGTTGCGGTACCAACTGGTGTTGGCGCTGGCGTTGTGGTCTGCAAGCTCGATTCTTGCGCCTGAATCGCCATCAGCGGCAGTGCCATCAACAGAATAAGCAGGGCAAGCCCCAAAAGCCATTTCGTTGTGTGTCGCATTCTTCGCTCCTTAAATAAGGTTTGTGGTATTCATATCACGATGAACACACCTATAGACGACTCTCAGTGTAATACAGTTCCACGAATTTGTGGTGATGGAAGTTATCACAATGGGTTAAGCGTAGGCGTTGCGTCGGAAACCGTTTATACTAATTTTATGATGTCGGCACAGTGCCGTATTTGGAGACCTTCAATGATTGAACAACTTGCCCAATTATTGCGTCCCGCGCTAGAGTTTCCGCTCATCCGGCGCACGCGGCGCAATCATGGCTTAGAACATGCGACGATTCATGTCCTGTCGTCACGCATCAAAAATCTGCGTATGTCGGGACGTAGTACGGATTCCGGCTTCTTTCTCTTTGGTGACGTGCCCACAGAACTCATCGAAACGGCGGTGACTGACGCCTTACGCCGCATGAAAAACGGTGAACATACCCTCGCGGTACATCCCAACTGCGGCACGAACTACGTTACGGCGGGCACACTCACGACACTCGTTGCCGCCGCCACCATGACAGGCAGCAGCCGTCGCAATGTGGTAGACCGCCTGCCGCTGGTCATGTTGATGATGATGTTCGCGGTGCTGTTTTCACAGCCGTTGGGCATGACGCTGCAAAAGTACATCACGACGGAGGGTGATCCCGGCGACCTCGAAGTCATTGAGGTGACGCGCCGCGAATCACGCCTGCCGCTGAACAGCAACTCTGTTGTGGTTCACACTGTACGTACCCGTTCGGGCTAAACGCAAAAAGCAAGAGATGTAAGGGCAAGCCATGGCTTGCCCCTACGCAGATTATCTTTGAACTACCCCTTGATGCTGCCTGCCAGCAAGCCACGAATGAAGTAACGTCCTAGCAGGATGTACACCAGCAGCGTGGGCAGCGCGGCGAGGAATGCACCCGCCATCTGCACATTCCACGCGACGATCTGGCTGCCAGAGATGTTTTGCAGCGCAACGGTAATGGGCTGCGAAGCGGGGTTGACGATTAGCGTTACGGCAAACAGAAATTCATTCCAGATTTGCGTGAACTGCCAGATGATGACGACCACAAAACCGGGCAGCGAAATGGGCAGCACAACATCCCAATACAGTCGCCAGAAGCCCGCGCCGTCAATCGCTCCGGCTTCGATCATCTCATTTGGGACTTCCGCGTAATAGTTACGGAAAATCAGTGTCGTGATGGGAATGCCATAGACGACATGGACGAGGATTAACCCCCAAATGCTGCCATACAAACTTGTCCACTGCCCATTGGCGGGGTTGAAGATGATTTTAATCTGGCTGAGAAACTGCACCAATGGGATCAGAATTGCCTGATAGGGAATGAACATACCGAACAGCATTAGCGGAAAGATGATGTTCGCACCGGGGAAACGCCACTTCGCCAGCACATAGCCATTCAAGGAACCAATTACCGCTGAAATCACGGTTGCCGGAACTACAAGCACAAGACTATTGGCAAAATTGGGACTTAGTTCGTTGAGCGCTTCACCGAAGCTGCTGAAATCGAGCGATGAAGGAAGTTGCCACATCGTCGCCAGGTTGACTTCGCCAAGACTTTTGAAGCTCGTTACCAGTACCATGTAAACGGGAATCAAGAACACAAGGGATAGAATTACCAACAGGGCATAAATAACGATACGCCCAATCTTACGTGTTGTACCAGAACTTGAGCGTGAGGGTAAAGTTTGTGCAGCCATATTAATGTTGAACCTCACTTCTTAGACTTGACCACAGATAGGGTACGATGACGACAGCGACCATCAGCAGCATGATAACGGCAATCGCTGCGCCTATTGCCGTTTGCCCACCACGATAGGTCGTGAAGAACATATTGATTCCCGGCATATCGATTTGAATGTTGTTACCACCGCCCATCACGAAGACCAGATCAAAAATTTTCAGCGAGATATGTCCCAGAATGATGATCGCACTCAAAGTAATGGGTTGTAACAGCGGGAAAACGACATAACGATAGACACCGAACTCTGTAGCACCATCGACACGTGCCGCTTCGCGCAGGTCGTCAGAGATACCGCGCAGTCCCGCCAGATACATCGCCATCGTGTAACCGGACATTTGCCACGCGGCGGCGACGACGACAGCCAACAGTGCCAGGTTGAAGCCTTTTGCTTCAGGATTGCGCAAGCCGTTAAATCTGCTCGGAATATCTAATGCAAGCGATGCCAGCAGCAGGATGGCAATACCGGTCACAAAAGCTGCCAACTGTGAACGTTTATGGCTCCAGAAGTACAGCGCGAAAAAGATAACCACACCGAGCAAAATAATGGCGATAATCGTGGGGAGGCTTTGCCAGTTGAACTTTAACCACTGGTCTTGACTGATAAACCAGTCAAATTGAAATGCCGGCAATCCAACCGCAGTCGGCAGCGCATTTAAGCCGCTGGTTGGGTTGAACAGCCAGCGCCAGACAACCCCTGTGACGACGAATGATAATGCCATCGGGAATAGAAAGATCGTGCGAAACAGACTTTCGCCTTTGATTTTTTGGTCGAGCAGAATTGCTAGACCAATCCCTATCACCAGACAGGCGATGATAAACAGGATTGTGAAAAACACGTTGTTGACCAAATCTGTGCGGAAACGTCCTGCATCCACCGTCGCGGTAAACAAAGTGGTGTAGTTCTGAAACCCAATAAAGTTTGGCTGTGTGCCACTCAACTGCTGTACGGTATTGCTGTCAGTCATTGAAATATAGATCGTCGTCACGATAAAGCCATAAACGAAAATCCCTACCAAAATGATCGACGGCAGCAGCACGAGAATACCGATGATGCGATCTCGACTAAAACGTTCGGTCATAATTTCCTCAACAGCCTGCCAAAAATCCTAAATGTTAACTGACGTTATGCACCCTGAACCTGTGAACAAGGGGTTTAAACCCCTTGTTCAGGCACAAATCATCCTCAACTGCGTAAGTCCTAAAATTTATGTGCCGCTATGAAAAGCGAGTCCTGCGGAAGCCCGCAGGACTCGCTTTCTTAGTGACGAGCCAGCTACCCAGCAGGTATAGAACCTACTGTGGGCTCACCATACCGACCTGAAGCGCCAGCGCCCCGGCGTTCGCACCGGCGGAAGCAGCATCACGATCTGTCTGGAACGCGGAAATGAGCGATGCAAAACCATTGAGGAACGCGGGCGGGGAAACCGCACCATGCGCCAGGCTGCCGACGATGTCGTTGCTGGTCCAATCCTCATACGCGCTCTGGAAGTAAGCGTTGTACAGGCTGGTATCACCGATGCTGGCAGTGGTATTGGCGGGAAGTGAACCCTTCAATGGATTGAAGATGTCCTGTGCCTCTGCCGTACCGACGAAGTTCAACCATGCGCGAGCATTGGCTTCATTCGGTGCGCCAATGGGAAGACCAAAGGTATCCGACAGCATGACGAACGTGCCAGCCGTGCCAGGAGTCGTCGCCCAACCGAAGCCGACATTGGGTTCCAGCGCCAGATCGACGAGGAAGTAACCCGCTGCCCAGTCACCCATGAGGTTGAAAGCGGCTTCACCATTGGCGACGCGCTGTGAAGCATCTTGCCATGATAAACTGTTCATGTCTTCGTTGGCGCAGTCCATCACCTGACCTAATGTTTCAAAGGTGCTGGTGACTTCGGGGCTGACCCAGCTTGTCGTGCCATCCCACAGACCGTTGTAGCCTTCGACGCCGAGGGTTGCCACAGCGATATTTTCCCACAACTGCACCTGTGTCCAGTTCTCACCAATGGAGATCGGAGTGACGCCAGCGGCTTGCAGGGTTGGGCAAGTGGTGTTGATGAATTCGTCCCAGGTTTCTGGTACCGTTACGCCCCACTCTTCGAGGTTGGCGGGCACGTACCACAAAACGTTTGAACGATGAATGTTGACCGGAACCGAGTAGATATTGCCTGCATCGTCGCTGATGAGGTCCAGCAAACCTTGCGGGAACTGTTCCAGCCAGCCATTGGCTTCATAGATGTCATTGAGTGGCTGCATACGACCAGCCGCCACCCACACGGCGTTTAGTTCCTCCCCAGCATGGACCTGGAAGACATCCGGTGGATCGCCACCGAGCATACGGGTGGTTAATACTGCGCGCGCGTTCACGCCTGACCCACCTGCAACAGCCGCATTGATGATGTTCACATTGGGATACATTTCATTGAAACGAGCGATGAGCGCTTCCAAGCCGGCTGCTTCACCGCCACCCGTCCACCACGAAAAGATTTCTAAATCGCCGGAGAGATCTTCCTGCGCTGTCGCGACGCTGGCAATGCCCAAAACGAGCAGCAGGGACGCAATCAGCAGCAATGCATAAAATTTACGGTTCGACATGCTATTTCTCCAAATTAGTGTTTAAGCATCATTCGGAAATTCCCATGAATTTCCACGCGCGAGATTATACCCTGCGTGCCATCACTTTTACCATTACACGTACTACACGAATTGTGTATTTTGACGAATTGGGCAATTCGCCTAGACACGCCCATACACTTCCAACATCGTCCCGTGAACAGCGATTGCTGCGTCCGACGCTAAGAAGGCAATCGCGTCGGCAAGCTGCGCAGGCGTCACCCATTTGCTGAAGTCGGCGTTGGGCATGTCTTTGCGGTTAATCGGCGTGTCGATAGTGCTTGGCGCAACAGCGTTAACGTTGATGCCAGAGTCTTTCACTTCGGCGGACATGCTCTCCATCACGCGCTGTGCGGCGGCTTTACTGGCTGTGTACGCACCCACGCCCTTGCCGCCTTTCAATGCCGATTTCGCCAGCACGACGACGATCTTGCCGCCCTTACCTTTTTCCAGCATGTAGCGCGCGACACGCCCTGCCAGCACATACATCGGGCGCACGTTGAGGCTCATCATCTTCTCGTAGATGGCGAGGCTGTCCGGGTCATGCACCGACTTACCCGCATCAAAGCCGCCGATGGTGTGCGCCAATACATCGATTTGCCCGTAGCGCTGTTCGACAACGGCGATCATGCCTTCGACGGCTGCGGGATCACCTGCGTCACTCACCGTTGCGACGAGATAATCTTTGAGTCCCAATTCGCTGGCAAGCTGTTCTGCTGACTCTGGCTTGCGGTCTACGAGGACGACTTTCGCGCCATTCTCTGCGAAGCGCTGCACACAGGCGCGCCCTAGATTACCCGTCGCGCCCGTCACGATCACTACTTTATCGTTGAACATGTGATACCCCCTCATAGGATAACGATTAGCGAAACTCTACTGTGTCAAAACAATTTTGAGTCAACATTTTTGCAGATTTGTTACAACGCATCTTCCATATCTGCGTTTACAATGCGAAAAGAAGCCTAATTGTAGAAATGTGTGGGGTGCTTTGCCACAACTTACGTTTCGCTAGCGAAAATCAGATTTATGGTAGATGTAGCTCTCATCGCAAGAAATATTGAGCAATCAGATAAACGGACGACTAAACACATTGAGAAAAGGAGTCAGTTATGGTAGGTCAAGCAATTCAGGGTGGAAGCACAGCGCTCGGCACGCCAACGCAGCGCTACGAAGGCGGCAGCGGCATGGGGTCAATCATCGGCGCTTTGTTTCTGGGCGGGCTAGGCGCGTTTTTCCTGTTTGGCGCATATCAATCGACGATTGAGAGAGCAAGCGGCGGCACAAACATCACTTTAGGTCTTTTCGGAGTGGGTATGCTTGCTTTTGGTGCCTTTATCCTGTTCAACTGGTGGAAGAATCGCGGCGTTCATGTGCAGGTCTACAGCGGTGGGCTGGCGCGTATCCAAGGTGAAAAGTCGCAGGAAATCCGTTGGGATGACATACGCGCCGTGTGGCAAAGCATCACCAAGCACTATCGCAATGGCATCTACACGGGTACGACCTATCTCTACACCGTACAAACCGCCGATAATCGTAAGCTCACCTTTGGTAACGAAATCAAAGGCGTTGAGCAGTTGGGGCAGCAGCTTCAACAGGAATCGACCTCGCGGTTATTCCCAAGGATGGTCGCCGCCTACAACGCTGGACAAAATGTGCCGTTTGGCGATTTCACCATCAACAAAGAAGGTATCAGCCACAAAAACAAATCCCTCTCATGGGCAGAGATCGAAGGCGCACAGATCAACAACGGCTATGTGACATTCAAGAAGCAGGGCAAGTGGTTCAATTGGGCGAATGTGCCTGTCGCGCAGATTCCCAATCTGATTGTGTTCCTGTCGCTGGTCGATCACGTCGTCGGCATCAAGCGCGGACGCTGAGTGCTGCAAATCAAAAGGGCGCAACCTAATGCGCCCCTACAGAACTTTCTAAAACAGAATTTTCTACACTTCGCCCAACGTCTTCAGCGCCGAATAAGCGGCTTTGCGCACGCCCATGTGTTCATCCGTAAGCGCGCTGACCAACGCTTCGGCGGCGCGCGGGTCTCCTAATAAGGCTAATCCCTCGGCAGCAGCGCTGCGCACATTGGAACTGGTATCATGCAGTGCCTTAATGAGCGGATTCGTAGCGCGCACGTCACGGATGTCGCCTAAGGCAATCGCCGCACTTTGACGCACCCACGCGGCTTCATCCCGCAGCGCCGCAATCAAGGTATCAACCGCCGCTATACTGCGCAGCCGTCCCAATGCCTGTGCCGCACTCTGGCGCACCCAAGAGTCGGCGTCCCACAGACGCAGCACCAACGCCTCAACCGCACGCTCATCGCCCAATTGTCCCAGCGCTTGTACCGCGCTGCCCCGTACCTGCGAATCAGCGTCATACAGCAGCGCGATCAATTCTGGCACGGCGCGCGTATCTTTCAGGTAGCCTAATGCGGCGGCAGCGCTGCGGCGAACATCGACAAACTCATGCTTGAGCGCTTTCAGCAGCGGGTCAAAGGCGCGCTTGTCCCCCATCTCGCCGAGAATCGTCAGGGCTACAATATCATGTAAATCTTCCGTTTGCTGATGCAGTGCCTCGATCAACTCGTCTACAGCACTGGAGCCACTCTCAATCATTTCAAGAATTGCGGTAAGATTATCGGCTTCTGGGTCGCTGTCGGTGATCGGCGGTTGGAAGTCAGTCATCATGCCCCTCTTTTTGTCTCTATGAACATTGTATGTAGCAAAATTGTGTAAGAAGGTTAAGGTTTACTGTATCAGTGTAATGTAACAAAAATTTCGTGAAAACCTACAAACGATTGATGAGATTTTGTGATAGCCCTCACAAATTGGCACGACATGTGTATCGCGCATCATCTGGCTTTTGCGCTACAATTTAGGCAATTCCATCACGAGCCTGAACAAATAGATTTTTTAAGGAGCCTGCGATGTCGAATCCCCCTGTAGAGGTACAAAAATTCGGACAAAGCATCT
>CALMZT010000417.1 GCA_937870805.1 uncultured Chloroflexota bacterium | reverse complement strand
GAAATACGCTTGGCACGCTGACGAACTACGGCGGCGCAGTTTGGGGCATTGCGTTCAGCCCGGACAGTTATACGCTTGTCGCTGGCGGTGAAGACGGTACGATATGGCGCTGGGGCTTATACGACAGCTCAGTGACAGCGCTGCGCGGACATTCCGGCGCAGTAACAGCGCTCGCCTTCAATGCCGAGGGTACACAATTGGCGACGAGCAGTTGGGATCGCACGGCGCGCCTGTGGGATTTGAGCACACAGTCAACCCTGCTCACCCTCAATGGGCACGAGGGTCCCGTCACAGGCATCGCCTTCAATGCCGACGGTACACAATTGATGACTGCCAGCTTGGATAGCACAGTACGCACATGGTCAGTGGAAAATGGCGAACAGCTTGTCGTGATGCACAGCACAGGGTCAGCATTGGGCAGCTTCGCATTCGCAGGTGAGCAGCTTGTCGCGGCGGGGATTGATGGTGTGCTGACGCTGTGGGATACGAGTACCTTCGACGATGCACCTGCGCTTGTGGAAGCGCCAACGAATATTCCACCCACAAATGTGCCTGTTATTGCCCAAATACCGACAACTTTACCCATTGTCGCCCAGATACCAACAGCAGCGCCCGCCACCATTCCAGCACAGCCCACCGCCGCCCCAACTCAGCGTCCAATTGAACCTACATCTATACCTAATGTACAAGCCGAGCCGACCAATGAACCTATCTATGTTGCGGCTGCGCCGCCAGCCGATAACGAGACAAGCCTCTCAATTCCGACGGTCAACATTTACGCGGCGATTGTCACATTTTATCTGGATGGAGTCAGTTGGGCGATTGACCCATGGGAGACCAACGTCGGTCATCTACAGGGAACTGCGTGGGTCGATATTCCCGGCAACATCGCTCTAGGTGGGCACTCTGAGTACCCTGATGGGAGCGCAGGAGTCTTCCGTAATTTGTACCGGGTGGATATTGGCGATGTAGTTTTCTTAAACGTGAATGGCAATCAACGGCGCTACATTATTACCGAAAAGCGCACCGTACCCTATGACGATCTCAGCGTTGTTTATCCGACAACCTCAGAACGGCTGACGCTGATTACGTGTGATATTCCGTCATATGATGCAGCAAGCAATTTCTACTCAGAACGGTTGGTCGTAGTGGCAGTGCCGGGGTAGTTTGTCAGTTCACGCCGCACCATAAGCAGCTCGTGAATCGCATCCACGAGATTTTCACGCGCCTCGTCAATCGTCTTCCCTTGTGAAAAAGCACCGGGAATTTCAATCGCTGTAGCGACCCACCAATCACCATCGCGCTCAAAAATTGCATTAAAGTGATGCTTCATGTGCTGTGTTCTTCCAGCCACTCCCGCCCGACACGCACATCCTCGTTAATCTGGGCAATGAGTTCCTCTAAGCTGTTGAACTTGGCTTCAGGACGGAGATACTTGTCGAACGTTACCCTCAACTGTTGACCATAAATATCGCGGTCAAAATCCAGCAGATAGGATTCAACAGTCACATTGCTGCCATTAAAATGCGGGCGCACGCCGACGTTGGTCATTGCCATGAAACGCTCATGCCCTAGCATTGCCCAACCTGCGTAGATGCCATTGCGCGGGATAATCTGCTCATCCCACACAGCAACGTTCGCGGTTGGGAAACCGATCTGGCGTCCACGCTTTTCGCCATGCACCACTTCGCCGCGCACTTCGTAAGGGCGTCCAAGCCATTCCGTCGCCTTTTCCATTTCCCCCTCTTCCAACGCCTGACGGATGAGGGTGCTGCTCACCGTTTCGCCTTGCGCCACGATCAGGTCAATCACCTGTACCGTGAAGTCTTTTTGTGTGCCCTGTTCGCGCAAGAACTCGACATTGCCTTCGCGCTTATAGCCCAGCGCAAAATCTGAACCGACCCACAATGACGACATTTTCAGATGAGTCAGCAGTTGATCGACAAACGCCGCAGCGCGTACCTGACGTACTTCCTCGTTAAACGGATGTGTGACGACACAATCTACCCCCAACGCCAGCAGCAGTTCCGCGCGCTGTTCCGGCGAAGTCAAATAGTAGCGTCCCTTCAAGCCGCGCAGCACAATATCGGGATGCGGAAAGAACGTCAGCACCACAGCCGCGCGTCCAGCCGTGTGCGCTTCTTCGACCAGGCGCTTGATGAGATGCTGGTGTCCGCGATGCACGCCATCAAAAACGCCAATTGTCACCATCGAAGGTTGATCGAGTTCGGCGTCCGCGAGTTTGTAGATGTGTCCTTGTACCATCCGTTATTCCGTTCAGATTTGCGCTGTAATGTTAAAAAAGTACATGACTACAAAAATACCTTGTGCGGCTTCCAGATGCCAGTGCCGCCCTGTAAAATCGCTATAAAATGTCCATCCGGTGCATAAGCACGCGCCACCGTTCCCTCTACTGCTTCGCCCGGAATGACGCGCCCGTGAACGATATGCTCAAAGTTCTCTGCATCCAACGGCACAGCGGGCAAATACGTTAACGGCGCATCCATCGTAATCAAATGTCGCTGCCACTCAGCATCATTCAACAGCGCATCTAAGGAGTGTGCATTTTCCAGCGTAAATGAACCGCTGGCGCTGCGAATCAAGCCCGACAGATGTGCGCCAACGCCCAACGCCTCGCCCACGTCATACGCCAGGCTGCGGATATAAGTCCCGGCGCTGCACACCACATCCAGCGTAAATTCCGGCGGCGACCATTCAATAATGTTCAGCGAGTTAATGCTTATCGAACGGGGTTCGCGCTCTACGGTTTGTCCGGCGCGCGCTAGATTGTAGAGTTTCTTGCCACCCTGCTTAATCGCGCTGTACATCGGCGGCACTTGCTGAATATCCCCCACGAAAGAGATCAACGCGCGCGTCACATCATCGCGTGTGATGTGGCTGGCGTCGCGTTCTGAAGTCACTTCGCCTTCAGCGTCATAGGTCGTCGTTGTCGCGCCGAGACGCACGCGGGCACGATAACGCTTCGTCGTATCCATCACGTATTCGCTCAGGCGCGTCGCCGTGCCTACACAAATCACGAGCACGCCTGATGCTAATGGGTCAAGTGTACCCGCGTGTCCGATCTTGTCGATATGCAAGCCGCGTTTTAGCCGCGCTACAACATCATGACTCGTCAGGTGCAGGGGTTTGTCGATGTTGAGGAAGCCGGAAACAGTCATAGGAAGGCTTATTCGCCAGATTTGTAGGAGATAAACTCCAACAGCGAACCATCGGGGTCACGGAAGTAAATACTGATACCCTTGCCTTTTGCACCGAAACGTTCAACCGGACCGAGTTCAACAGGCACATTGTTTTGCGCCAGATGTGCCGATGCCTCGCTGATCGCACCATCCCATTCAAAACACAGATCACTGCCACCGGGTGGTACTGGAATACTGGCAAGCGGCGCAG
Source organism: uncultured Chloroflexota bacterium (assembly GCA_937870805.1). GTDB lineage: Bacteria > Chloroflexota > Anaerolineae > Aggregatilineales > Phototrophicaceae > JACAER01. The sequence continues at coordinate 8,867 of CALMZT010000417.1, read as the reverse complement.
GGTCAAGTCCGGGACCATGCAAATTCAATTGATAGTCACCAAAGCGATACATCCAGCCCGCGCCGCGCGGTATCAATTCTGCGCCGAGCACGTCACGGTAGAAAGCATTCGAGCGTTCCCAATCCGTGACTTTAATGACCGCATGGTCGAACTTGATTTTCATGAAACCGCGTCTCCGACCTTTACCAGCGGCGGCTTAGCGATGGCTTGCAGCAGCGGCAGCACGCGCGCTTTGGCAGCCTCGATAGGTCCATCAATCGTCGCGCCCGCCGCCACTTTATGACCGCCGCCGCCCAGCGCAACTGCAACCGTCGAAATATCCAAGCCCGTCTTGGCGCGTATACTCAGTTCCACGCGCCCTTCTGGTGTCTCTTTGAATACGACAGCGATCAACGCATCGGTCACGCTGTTGAGGATGCCTACCAAACCCGCATCAGTCATGTCTCTGACCCCAGCAGCTTTCACGCTCTCCTGAGTGATCACCGCCGAAACCACTTTATCGCTCAATTCCACTGTCTGTAACCCATGTTTCCACAACAGTACCGAGCCAAAGGGGCGGCTCTCCAGCACACGCTGGATAATCTCATGCAGCGGCGCGCCCGCTTCCATTAAGCGCTGCGCCACGTACAATGTCGATGGCTGCACATTGCTGGTACGGAAGCCAATCGTATCTGTGACAAGTCCCGTCATCAGCGCAATGGCGACTTCGCGCGAAAGTGGATGCGGCATCTCGCACAGCCAATAGTAGATAATTTCCGTCGCCGAAACCGCGTGCGACAGCACCAGAAAAATATCGCCAAAGTAGGTATTCGTCTCGTGATGGTCGAGATTAATCACTTTCTTGCTGTGCGCGCGCCCATAAGCGCCTGCCAAACCCGTGCGGGCTTCATCGCTGGCATCTACCGAGATCATCAAATCCCACTCGCCGCTTTCGAGCTTCGAGACCACAGTGTTCGCATTTTGCAGAAAATTGAACACAAACGGAACGCCACCATCGACGGCTGTCGTGACCTGTTTGCCGCGTTCACGCAGCGCATTTGCCAATCCTAACATCGAGCCAATGGCGTCACCATCCGGGCTGACGTGCGTCACAATCAAGATTGAGGCGGCAGTATTCACCGCCTCATTCGCTTCATTCCACTGTATCGTCATGTTTTTTATCCTGCGGTGGGAGGTCGAGCTTCGAAATCAGTTGGTTCAGCCGTTCGCCGCGTTCCAGCGTCGTATCCCAATGGAAGTTGAGTTCTGGCGTGTTACGCAGCCGCACACGCTTACCAACTTCGCGGCGCAAAAAGCCATTAGCGCTTTTAAGCCCTTTCATCACGTCTTTTTGCCGTGCTTCGTCTCCCAAAGCATTAACGTAGACATTCGCATACGCCAATTCAGGGTCTAGCTGGACATCTGTGACCGTAATGTGCTGCAAGCGCGGGTCAGAAACCTCGCGCAGCAGTAGGTCGCTCAAAATGGCGTGAATCTTTTCCGCCATACGATCTTGTATGATAGACATAAAAACCTCCTAGAAATCTGCCTCGCCCCTCTCTAGTCTCTAGAGAGGGGAATCTCGCAGTATGAGTTCGGGGCAATCAACAGGGGGATTAGTTGACACGCTCCATCACGTAGAATTCGATCATATCGCCGGGTTGGAAGTCAGCGAAGTTGTCTAAGCCGATACCGCATTCAAAGCCCGCGCGCACTTCACGCACATCTTCCTTCAGGCGCTTGAGTGAAGACACTGGGCTGTTTTCCGCCAGCACCTTGCCCGCACGCTTGACGCGCGCCCGCGAATTACGGCGCACTTCACCCTCGCGCACATATGAGCCTGCAATCGCGCCGAGGCTCGAAATCCTGAAGACCTGACGTACTTCTGCCAAGCCAATGATCTTTTCACCGAATTTCGGCTCCAGCAGACCCTTCATCGCCAGTTCAATGTCTTCCAGCAGTTTGTAGATGACATCGTACAGACGGATGTCCACCGAATGTGCATCGGCGGAGCGAAGTGCAGCGTTATCCACACTCACGCTGAAGCCGATGATGATACAGCGCGAGGCTTGTGCCAGCATCACGTCATTTTCGGTGATGTTGCCGATGTCTGCCGCCAGAATGCGCAAGTGTACACCGTCGGTATTTTTCTCAGACAGGTCTTTCAGCGAGTCGACAATCGGTTGCAGTGTGCCTTGCACGTCCGCTTTGATGATGAGGTTTAAATCGGAAGATTTGCCAGCCGCGAACTGCGCGAAGATGTCTTCCAGCGTGATCGCTGGACGCCCTTCTTGTGCGCTCAGTGCATCATAGGCAATTTCTTTGCGTTCCTCAACGATCTGACGTGCGATCTTTTCATTCTTCACACGCTCGAAGCGATCACCCGGCTGCGGGCGTTCGTTTAAGCCGAGCACCGCAAGCGGCGTTGAGGGCGCGGCTTGCTTGACAGGTTTGCCGTATTCGTCGTACATCGCGCGAATGCGTCCATACGATTTTCCGGCAAGGATCACGTCACCTAATGACAGTGTGCCGTTGAGTACCAACAGCGTCGCTAGCGTACCGCGACTGGGGTCAACCTGTGCTTCTAACACAATGCCGCTCGGTTCGCCTTTAGGGTTGGCGACAATGTTTTCCTGTGCGTCGGCAGTGAGCAAAATCGCTTCCAACAGGTCCTCAATGCCTGTGCCCTGCTGCGCCGCGACAGGTACCATGATCGTGCTGCCACCCCATTCGTCAGGCGTCAGATCGAGATCGGCAAGGTCTTTCTTGACCTTCTCGACGTTGGCATTGCGCTTGTCGATCTTGGTGATAGCGACGACAATAGGTACGTTTGCCGCGCGGGCGTGGGACAACGCCTCTCTGGTCTGCGGCATCACCGAGTCGTCGGATGCGACGACCAGCACGACAATATCCGCGCCCTGAGCACCACGCGCACGCATTTGCGTGAACGCTTCGTGACCTGGGGTGTCGATAAACGTAATCTGGCGATCACCATGCATGGCACGATAAGCACCGATGCGCTGCGTAATGCCGCCAGCTTCGCCCGCCGCAACTTTCGTTTTACGAATGGTGTCCAAGAGGGTCGTCTTGCCGTGATCGACATGTCCCATGATCGTCACGACAGGGGGACGTACCTTGAGGTTTTCGGGCTTTTCGGTGTGGTAAATCTGACGCCATTCCTGCGTCGTTTTACTTGCCGCTTCGGCTTTCGCTTCTTCTGCTGCAATAGCTGTAGAAGAGTGTGCCTCAAAGCCCATTTCTTCGACGACAATCGCCGCCGTTTCGTAATCAATCTGCTGGTTGATGGACGCCATGATGCCATTGGCGATCAAGCGTTTCATCACCTCAATCGGACTCGCGCCGATGAGGTCTGCCAGCCCACGCACGGTGAGATAGTCGGGTAACTGTATCACCTGCTTTTCCTGTGCCATAGTGCCTCCATACAATACACATGGAGCGATGAGCAAGGGAAAAGCGGTTTACATGCTTATGCCCTTACTCGCCGCTGCTTTATAAACAAAATTGGTAAATGCCGCCGGTCAGCCATCATGGTTACGGCATTGCCTGCCGCAGGCGTTCACGATCTGTCTCGGTCAGCGTAGTACGTAATGCTTTTGCCAGAACGTCGCTTGCCACAGCACGCTCCCAACATGGCTTGCGCTCACATAAGTAAGCGCCACGTCCATTGAGTTTGCCAGTAGGATCAACCAACACCCCCTCCTCAGTTCTTACGACACGAAACAACGTGCGTTTGGCGTCTTTTTCGCGGCAAACAACACAGCTTCGTAGAGGAACATGTTTACGGTTTGATGCAGTTTTTCCGTTCATTATCACTAGCTCTCAGAACATCGTCTGTAGGGGTAATGTTACCCCTACACCTATTATATGGTCCTACAACATAAAACCTTACTCTTCGTCCATACCCCAACTGTCACGTTGGCGTCCACCCTTGCGCTTGCGCTTGACAACTTGCACACCACGATCTTCATCGAAGACTAGTTCGCGGCGCTGCTGGCGTTCTTTCTTCTTCTTCTGCTGGCTTTCTTTCGTTCCAGGAGCAAAGGTGTCCTCATCGTCCTCAAAGCTCAGATCGCCGTAATCGACTTCTTCCTGCGGCGCTGGCGGTGTAGCAACTTTCGGTGCTTCAGGTTTACGTTCAACCTTCTTGGGTGTCTCAACAACCAGATGCTCATCGCCGAACGCAGCGGGGATCACCGTTTCTTCATCTTCTGCCACTGCTTCCACAGCTTCCGGCGCAGGTGCCACCTCGGCTTGCGGTTCTTCTTTCGGCTGATCGACTTCCAGCATCAGGCGGTCAAGCGCAATTTGAACACGAGCCAGCGCATCACGTCCTTGTCCCGAAAGCATATGACGCAGACGATCTTCGTCAATCAGGAAGCGCAGCATGATCTCGCCTACGTTGTCCATCGGCTGCAAGGCTTCAATGTAGCTGTCGGGCAAATCCAGCGCTGTAACGGGCGTCTCGAAGGCTTTGCGCGGCAGTGTCGCACGCACGGCATTGAGTTCATCAATACGCGCCTTACGAGCATTCTCCCGTGTCGCCAACAGCCGCCGTTCCACCATATCGGCAAACTTGCCGAGCGCGGTGTATTCTTCGGGGCTGATGACACGGCTGGCGCTTTTCTTCTCCAGAATACGCTTTACGTCCGGCAGCATCTCAGCAGTGCGCGTCTTGATGTCGGCAAAAGCCGGGGTTTCGATCTTCGCAATGGCATCGCCGACGGCTTCCGTCACACTCTTGATGTCGATGCGCCATCCAGTGAGCTTGGCGGCGAGGCGCGCGTTTTGCCCTTCACGCCCAATTGCCAGCGAGAGTTGGTCATCTGGCACAACCACTGTTGCCGTGCGTCCGGCGTCTGGATCATCTTCCAGATATACGCCTGTCACGCGCGCGGGGCTGAGGGCTTTCTTGATAAACTCTTCCTGGTCGGGGTTCCACTCGATTACGTCGATCTTTTCGTCGTGGAGTTCCTTGACGATGTTCTGGATACGAATACCACGAATACCAACGCACGCGCCTACAGGGTCAATCCCCTCTTGCAGCGCCGCCACCGCCACTTTAGAGCGATGTCCGGCTTCACGCGCGATATTCTTGATTTCGACCTGTCCGTTATAAATTTCCGGCACTTCGTATTCCAGCAGACGGCGCAGCATGTTACGATGCGCGCGGCTCACGACAATGCTGGGTCCGCGATTGGTACGCTTGACCTCCAGCACGTAGGTACGGATTTTGTCGTGGGGTTTATACTTTTCGCCGGGAATTTGCTGTGCGCGCGGCAGCACCGCTTCAGTACGACCTAAGCTCAGCGTCACCAGATTAGAGTTGATACTCTGCACGGTGCCGACCATCAAGTCGCCTTCTTTACCTGAAAACTCCTCGTACAGGGCGTTGCGCTCTGCCTCGCGGATTTTCTGCAAAATAACTTGTTTAGCGGTCTGCGCGGCGATACGCCCGAACTTTTTGGTAGTGCCTTCGACACCCACCATGACCATATCGCCTAAATTGGCTTCTGGATCGTAATAACGCGCTTTTTCAAGATCGACTTCTGTGTTGAAATTCATCACATCATCGACCACTTCTTTTTCCACGTAAATGCGCGCGCGTCCGGTGGTCGCGTCGAGTTTTGCTTCGACGCGCTGTGCCGCACTCGCTCCTGCATCACGCCGATAGGCTGAGATCAGCGCCGTTTGCAGCGCCTCCAGCACAATCTCGCGCGGCAGGGAGCGCATTTCCGTGATTTCATTGAATGCAATCTCGAACTCGTTTCTCATTGCCTTTGATTAGAACTCCCAATTGAGGGAAACAATTACCTTGATGAACTATATGATCGCGCCCCAAAAAGGCGCAGCGGAAACGATAAATCAGGAGAAAACCGTTGTAGTGAAAACGATACCGCAGTATTTGTTGATACGAAAAAAGTGGGGGTTGCCCACTTTTTGCGTTTCAATACTGATAACGATTCTAACATGGTGCTGAAACAGTGTCAAGCACGCGCCGTTAGTCGAATGTTATATTTTGACCTACTGTAGGAACAAATCGTCTTGTTCCTACAGATTTTTTACGAACTGAATTATCCACCGGGCTGCTGTGTCGTCTCAGAGGTCGTCTCCGCAGTAGCTTCTGGCGACGCAATCGCCGTGATTTCCGGCGTATCCTCAACAGTTGTCTCCTGCGTGGCTTCGGCTGTCACTTCGACTGTCATATCCATTGTCGCTTCGGCTGTCACTTCGGCGGAGGGTTCGCTTTGCGGTACTGTCTCCACGAACGGGGTGAAGCGCAGTACACGCCCGGTGCTTGAATCGGTGACGTAGACATTGCCTGCACCGTCTACCAGAATACCGCCAATCGTCATGAAATTTGAAGCATCGACTTCATCGCGTGTCGCTTGCCCAAATGCACCTACACAATCGCCTTGTGTGTTATAAACCATCACACGCCCTGCATCCGGGTCAGTGACGTAAACCAGTCCACGTGTACTGTCTAGCGCCACATACGGACGATTGCCAGATTCTTCGTACCATGCACGCACGTCAAAACTGCGCTGGTAAACACCGTCTAAGCTGAACACAGAAACTCGTTGATTCCACCACTCGGCGACATAGATTTCGCGGCGTTCATTATCTATAGCCAAGCCGACAGGCTCATCCAACTGCCCTTCCGCGCTGCCGCTGGAGCCGATGTCGCGCACGTACTGCCCCTGTGCGGTGTAAACACGGATACGCTTGTTGCCTGTATCGGCGACGTAGACATAACCTTCCGCGTCAGTAATGGCATCGCGCGGTGCCCAGAAACCATCCACAGGAACAACGGGCGCGTTCGGTCCTGACTCGCCGGGCTGCCCCCATGCGTTGATGAGTGTGCCATTCGGGGCAAACGACTGAATACGATAATTCCAGGTATCCACGATGTACATCACGTTATCTACGCCGAACGTCACATCGTTGGGGCGTGTAAAGAATGCGCCTGTCACGTCGCGCCCGCCAAACTCGCCAAACGTGCGGATAAAGTTACCATCGGGGTCAAACACTGAGATACGATTGTTGCCTTCTTCGGCGATGTAGATATTGCCATCATATCCAATGCTCAAACCCAGAGGGCGGCTCAACTGTGACGGTGCGCTGCCCGGCGTGCCGAACACCAGATTCGCGTTACGATCCTGCCAGTTGGTGACGCATAGATTTGTTTCCTCTGGCTGTGGTTCGAGCGCCGTTGCCTCGCCTGTGCCCAAGGACCACACCTGCCCCATGACATCACGGCGCACGTAAACATACATACGATGGCGCACGGGCCAGCGTGAAATCGTCAAATCGCTGCCGACTGCTTCACTGTAAGTCTCATAATCCCGATTCCACCAGATGTCGAACAAGCCACGACGGATACCGGGGGCTTGCTGGTTTTCCGGACGCATGTCGAAGATATTGACCACACGATCTGCTGTCAGGTTGAAGTAATCTTGCAGCGGCCACCACATGCGGATGTACTCAAAGCGGTAGTAACTTTCACCCAACAACGGCTCAACTGCCGAGCGATTTTCCTCACCGATGACGACGACAACCGTGCCGTTGAGTGTTTGCGCGTTGATATTACTGCTGGGCATAAAGCGCGCATTCGTGAAGTTGCGGAAGTACCAGCTATAGGGCCACGACACCAGATCATCGTAGGCAAAGGGCATGCCCATGCCATCGGAAGTGCGGAAGCTGAGTTCTTCGATCTGATTGAGCACCGTCTTGACGGCAGGCGCGCTGTGGGCATACACAATCGGCTCGACAGCGTAGTCATAGTAGATAAACGACGAAATCCAGGCTGAACGGAACGTAATCACCGCCAGCGCCACGAACGCTGCTACGCCGAACATCATGCGCAGATGCCGCCAGCCGGTACGCTGTGCCAGCCACCAGATGAACCACGACGCCACCCCCGCCAAAATTAATACCGCCAGCCACATGTAGGTATCCTGCAATTGCAGTTGTTCCAGCCCGGCGAACGGCGGCTTGCCGTTGAAGTACGGCGCGATCAGATTGAACAGCGCAACAAACAGCACCGGGAAGGCGATGAGATACAGCCAGCCCTGCCTGAAGAATTTGGAGACTTCCACTTTCTCAAACAGGTTGCCAAAATACCACGCGCTCAGCAGAATCATCGGCATGGTCATGTGTGTGCCGATCCAGGGCATTTTTTCGCCTGCCAGCGTGTACGCAATGAGATTGAAGATTGTCCACCAGGACACGAACAGCAGAAACGGCAAACGCCCCAGCCATTCTTCCGGCGCGACAGGTCGCCGCGCGTTCTCAATCGTCGCTTCCGGCATTTCGCCGCGCTTGTGCTTAGGTTCATCTTCAATGATGTCGCCAAGCGTCGGCAGTTCTTCAACAGTGACTGCCTCACTGCGCTTCTCCTTTTCCGGTTCGAGCGTCATTTCCACTGGCATTTCGCCAGGCTCATCAACGACCACAGGCTGTTCACGTTCCAGACGATTACGCATGTGTCGCCAGAACAGCGTCATCCCCGCGAACATCGCCAGAATGCTGCCAATGATCGGTAAAAATTCATAGAACGGCAGGATAATCGCCAGATAATAGTATTGCGGTTGGCTGCCGCGCCGCACGCCCTGCTGTTCCAGCCAATAGCCGAGACTGCCGATCATGCCCGTGCCCAAGCCGTTGATGTTGGTGAACACTGTCGTGAAGAAGAAGGCGAACAGGACGTGGAAAATGATCGACGCGATCAGCCAACGCCGCGCATCCCACATCAAGCCAACGAAAATTGCCACCGCCAGCATTGGGATCACGGTAAGCATGGCGAGGAAAACTTGCACGCCAAATTCGCTAAAACTCACTTGTAAGCCTAGCGCTTGACCAACCACATT
>CALMZT010000416.1 GCA_937870805.1 uncultured Chloroflexota bacterium | reverse complement strand
CCGCGTTCAGCATCCGCGTGACCATCTGATCGTCTTTTAAGCTGGTCAAGGCGATCACGCGAATGTGGGGGTGGCGCTGTTTGATGTGCTGCGTCGCCGATACGCCATCCATTTGTGGCATATAAATGTCCATCAACACAATATCCGGCAGCAGTACGTCACATAAGGCTACCGCTTCGAGACCGTCTGTCGCTTCGCCGATTAACTCAAACTCGGCAAATGCGCGCAAAAATACACTCAATCCTCTGCGCACCATGTCATGATCGTCCACCAACATTACACGAGTTTTATTCGATGAAGCCATTCAACATCCGCCCGTTTTTAATCTCTGCCATATGATTTCAGCCCTGACTGCCGCTTGCACGCACGTTTTCAGTGCAGGATGCAGCAGCGCTATCAATGTAGGTATAATGCACTACAAAATAGCCGCTTAAAGTTAGTGCCTGCTTTAAGGATAAGCGAAAAGTGCCCGACACTTCGGTAAGAATTTTATTCGTAGACGACGCTGAAGCCCTGTTTACAATAGATCGTTCCGGCAGATTACGGCTGGGTGAAGGCAAAACGAGCGATTTTGCAGGCTTTGATATGGGCAGCACATCCGGTTTGTCGGCGAAGGACGTGTTCGCCTTTCTTGCGCGTAAGCCACTGTCGGAAGATCAGCAGACGCATCTCACACGGGCGTTAAATGGTGAGCAAGTCGAAAGTGAGAAGTAAAAGTATCCTCATTGTTGAAATTGACATCCCTGAGTTGCCCAAAAACCCTAGTATGCTAATGTAGGGTTTGATAGACTCTAAACCAAGTATTCGTCAGCGAAACCCCCTACCGATATGGCAGCACCATACTTAAAAACCAGTGACATTGCCAAAGCGCTTGGCGTTCACGTCAACACGATCAGGCTTTACGAGGAGTCGGGCTATCTTCCGGACATCCCGCGTGCCAAAAATGGCTATCGCCAGTACACAACGATGCATCTTGAGCAGGCGCGGCTGGTACATCTCACGCTGCGCTGGCCCTACGTGGGCGACAAAGGGCTGCTTTTTGATCTGGTGAAAAGCGTGGCGAACGGTGACTTTGGGATGGCGATGGAAATGGCATATCAATATCTGGCTTACGTGCGCGTGGAACGAACGTTTGCCGAATCGGCTGTGGAGTTTCTGGAACGGTGGGCGACGGGGCATTTCATGGATACGCCGCGACAGCGTGTTCACATTGGGGAGGCGGCGCGACATCTGAATGTGACCGTAGACATGCTGCGGAACTGGGAGCGCAACGGCTTGATTGACGTGCCGCGCGACCCTGAAAACCAATACCGCCTCTACGGAACTGCCGAATTTGGACGCCTGCGCGTCATTCGCACGCTGGTCAAGTCCGGCTACAGCCTCATGGCGGTGCTGCGAATGCTGCTGCAATTCGACGCAGGCAAAACCGAAAACCTGCGTGCTGCGCTGGATGTTCCGCGTGAACCGGATGAATACATTGACATCATCGCTGACCGTTGGCTCACAAGTTTGGTTGAACTCGAAGATCGGGCGCAAGCGATCATTCGACAGATTGGCAAGATGATTGAGATGGCGCACGCAAAATAAAGCGTGTTTCCTTTAGAATAGCAGCACGGCAACTAAGGCAATCAACGCTGGAAGCGTTTGAATCAAAAGAATCGACCTCTTAACCGTGAAACCACCGTAGAGTCCCGCGACAATCACACATAACAAAAAGAAGATTTGAATCTGCTCTCCAATCGCTGCGTTGGGATGCAGGATGCCCCAGATCAAGCCTGCTGCCAGAAAGCCGTTGTACAAGCCCTGATTGGCGGCAAGCGTTTTTGAAGAGTCGGCAACTTCCTGAGTTGTGCCGAAGGCTCTCAAGCCCCTCGGCGTTGTCCACAGGAACATTTCCAGATACAGGATGTAGAGATGCTCAAGGGCGACGATGCCGACCAGAATTTTGCTGATGATGTCCATTTGTTCCTCTTCACAATGCGTGCGTAAAGTGCGCGGCAATGATAATCTACCGCCAGCACTCTCCACAAAATTTAGAACACATGATTCAGGAAATTGTTTCCCACGCTCAAACCCTCCACCTGCACACCAATGCCTTATCATTAATATTGGATGTTAAACTTTCAAACAGAGGGAATAAATGCAGCAAGAATACATCGTGATTGAGGGCGCGCGCGAGAACAACCTAAAGAATGTCTCACTGCGCATTCCAAAGCGGAAAATTACGATCTTCACAGGTGTGTCGGGTTCGGGTAAGTCGTCGATTGTGTTCGATACCATTAGTGCGGAGGCACAACGTCAGATCAACGAAACCCACACAGCGTTCGTCCGTAACTTTCTGCCACACTACAGCCAACCAGAAGCAGATCTTATCGAAAATCTGTCAACGGCGATTGTGGTCGATCAAAAACGGCTTGGCGGCAACTCTCGTTCTACGGTGGGCACGATCACAGACATGTTTGCGATTTTGCGCGTGTTGTTTTCACGTGTCGGTCAGCCGCATGTTGGACATGCTTAC
>CALMZT010000415.1 GCA_937870805.1 uncultured Chloroflexota bacterium | reverse complement strand
CCTACGTGTTCGCCCGTTCTAAAGCTATCGTAGGGGGCGACCAATGTGTCGCCCCGTAAATCTGAAATGACTTGTAACTAACCTGAGTTCGGGTTAAGCAACAAACAGTCGAGATTGCGTACTTGTAGGGGCGAACCTACGTGTTCGCCCGTTCTAAAGCTAACGTGAGTTCGGGTTAAGCAGTGTAAAATGCGAACCTAAAATCCTTGTCCCGAATTGACGTTAAATACTCGTAGGGGACGACCAATGTGTCGTCCCGCGCAGAAAACGAATCTTGAAACGACTTGTACTGATGAGCACGCAACTAGGGATAAGGCACGCCTTGTCCGTTTTCGCTCCTTAAATCTGGAGAGAACGATGTCAACCTATCCCACACACGCAAAAATCGTCTTGGCGGGCACAGGCAAGCCCGACGAACAGTATCTCGATCAATGGCGCGATGCGCCGCTGACGTACCAGCGTGGACAGCCGATAGACGATACCTGGCACACCGATCACTATGAAAAGATCATCGCAAGCGCAGGTAAATCGCCCGATGAGTTGTTTCAGCGCGCAGCAGACTTGATATTGCATTACCAGTTTTACCCCCCTACCTTGATGACCCACGTCAGCGATTTTTCCCGCGACATGCGCCGAATGCGCGCGGCTGATCGCGTCATCCAACGGATTCGCGCAGGAATCTCCTTCGTTGAAGCCCTCACAATGAACGTAATCGTACACATGATTGACGAGGATTCGCGCGCAGGCTTTACGTACATCGCGACGGCAGCGCACAGCGAAATGGGCGAGTGGTCGGCGCTCATCGAAAAACACCCCACCGGCATAAAACTGACGATTAACGCGCTTGCCCGCACACGCCCTGAGTTTCCGCCGTTGTTGCGCGGTTACACACGCCGATTGCAGAAGCGCGCGCATCAGCTAGGCATCGAACATTTCACGCAGCAAGTGTTAGACAGGTAAGATAAGGAGAAGGTATCATGCGTATCGCACCAGAAGCCGCCGATGTTTTCATTAACTTTTACAATCGTTTAATGTACTTTGCTGGACAGACTCGCGGCATTGTCAGTAAAGAGATGAGTTTTGAAGTATTCAAGGAGATCGATCCAGAGAAGCGTGCCAAATGCCGCGAGGCGCTGTACAAACCGAAGCCTCTCTTTAACGCCTTTCTGAAGGAATATGGTAATACACTTACTGAAAAGGAACGAGCGGTAGTTGAATCATGGGCGGAACACCACATTTACGGGAAACTTATTATCATGCGCCATCTGAAAAAACATACAATTTTTGCGGACTTCAAAACCCCGATGAATGTCTATGGTGTCCTTAGCCTGTTTGATGATCTGGATGGAATTATTCCCCATGCCTATTTACCCCAATTCATAGAAACGGCACTGCTGCCCTATGAAGGCGTGATTGTGTATGATGGGTTGATGTTGGGCTATAACATGCTGATTGGTTCCAACATGCGCCGCAGCATGACGGAGGATTACGAGCTTGCCAAAGTCCAGGGACGCTTTTACACATCCCTCACTGAAGCACCTGAGCCACCTGGTCCAGAAGAACTCTTAGCGTATCAGATCAAAGAAAAAGGTGATCTGCCCATTCGCAAAGTTCGCGGGCTGGCGGCGCAGGTGAAGAAGGTCAAACAGTTGGAATGGGAACTCGTCGATGCACCAGAAAAGAAGCGCGCGAAATTGGAGCAGCAGCTTCAGGATACTCGACTGAAGATTGCAGCGTTGGTAGTGGAGTTTTTTGAGAAGGACAGCGGCAAAGAATGACTCGCATCTATGACATCACGCGCACAATTATCCCTTCGCTTGCCGTGTGGCCCGGCGATACCACCTTCTCCTTTCGTTCGCTGGCACGGTTGAGCGAAGGTGCAGCCGTCAACCTCACGACGATGACCCTCAGCGCGCATACAGGCACACACGCCGATGCGCCTTATCACTACACGGACACAGGCGCGCATCCTGCATCAATGCCGCTGGAAAAGTATATCGGCGCGGCGCACGTCGCTACCATCACGCGGCGCAGCGGCGGCATTGTGCCTGCGGATTTCGATGGGCACGACCTCGCGGGAATGCAGCGCTTGCTGATACATACGTGGGTTAGCGACTTGCCCGACGACCAATGGGCAGAAGATTTTCCGTACCCCACTGTCGAGTTAATCGACTGGCTGGCAGCGCGCGGTGTCGTTTTGATGGGCGTTGATATGCCATCAGTAGACGATTTCAACAGCAAAACGCTCGACGGTCATCACCGCCTGCTGCATCATGGCATCGTCAATTTGGAAACACTGCTGCTGAAAGAGGTGCCCGACGGAGTATATGAACTGGTCGCGTTGCCCCTAAAAATTGATGGCGTCTGCGCCAGCCCTGTACGCGCCATTTTGCGCGAGATTTGAGCTACACAGGTGCCAAACCAGAACCTTATGACGCATCGCTGTTGATGTCCTATACACTTAGGATAAGCGAATCGCGTCATAAGGATTTTTTGTATGCCTGATGTGTTCATCTCC
>CALMZT010000414.1 GCA_937870805.1 uncultured Chloroflexota bacterium | reverse complement strand
CTTCGTGTCCACGCGCGAAGAACTCAACGTTAATGTTTATGTGATTGACATCGACGGTCAGAATTTGCGCCGCCTGACCGAGAATCCGGCTGAGGATTTTACGCCGGAATGGTCGCCGGATGGCGGTCAAATCGCCTTTGTCTCGCGCAATGTCCATGATGGCGGCAGCCTGAAAGTTCATCTGATGAATGCGGATGGAAGTGGGATGAATAGTTTGGGGGGCAACCGCGTGGTCGATCAAACACCATCCTGGTCGCCCGATGGTCAGCAGATTGTGTTCGCCTCCACCAGCGGTTCCAGTTTCGACATTTTTGTGATGGAAGCCGATGGCGAAAATGTGCGCCAACTCACCCGTAACCGCGATGACGATTGGGGGCCAGTGTGGCGACCCTGACTTAGCGGCGATCTGGAAATACTTAATTTCAATAGTTCATTGCCATGTGATAGGCTTAGTGGAGACGTTCGTTATGTAGCTGATCTATCCGCTGCTCCCGAAGGCAATAACTCAACATGGCTGCTGCAACCTTTGAATACCGCTATTTCATCAACGCGCCCGCATCCAAAATTTATGCGCACCTGTCCCAACCCCATAATTATATTGGCCTGTCACCCCTCGTCACCGAAGTGAGCCGCATACAACCAGGGCAATCGCATTCTAATTGGAGAGGACGTTGAGTAAATAATCATTGTTCCAGCCCGCCCGCATTCGTTTGGCTTGCAAACCCACCTTGACGGACGTTTCCCGCTTGAGCAAGAGCAGAACGAGGCGACGGAGGAGTGCCAGGTTGAGCGAGGCATGACCAACGGAGGTCTGGTTATGATCTTCACGAAACGTGACGTCTAACGACCAATGCAGTTGGTTCTCAATCGACCAATGTTGGCGGATGACGTCGAGAAAGAAAGCGGCTGAAGCAGTGCGACTGGAAAGAAAATACACCACCTCCTGACTGACATGTCCCTCGACTTGGCGCTGCCGTTCCAAGCGGATGACGGTGGCGAGCTTTGCCCACTCGCTGCGTCGTCGGAGGTAGGCGAGATAGGCGGGGTCACTCAGCGTCCAGCAGCGCCGTGTCTCAATCCGTCCATGTCCCTTGTTGACGGTTTGAGCGTAGTCGTGCGCGACCTCCTCAAACTGAACGGTGTCGCAGCCGGCGAACAGGTCATGCAGATCGTCAAAAACCGTTTTGTGGTTTTGCTTGACCGCCAAAACATAATCACCGCCTTGCTCGACAATTTGCGCGGCAATCTCGGTTTGTGTCCCCATCGCATCTATTGTCACTAAACTGCCTTCCAGCGTCAGCAGCTTCAGCAAGGCGGGAATAGCGGTGATTTCGTTCGACTTGTCAGCGGTTTTCACTTGCCCTAACAGCAGTTGCAGACTGCCGACCCACGCACTGACCAGATGCAACGGCGCTTGTCCGGTGTACTTGTCCCCAGACCCACGCACGACTTTGCCATCGATCTGGATGGCGACGCCCTCGACTTGCGCCGCGATACTGCTAACCCAACTTTGAAACCCGGCTTCGAGTTGGGTCGGGTCGAGGCGCGCAAACACTTCGCTCAACGTATCATGCGAGGGGATGCCATGCGGCAATGCCAGAAAACCGCCAAGCCACTCCCGCTTGCTTTCCCCGTATTCCTCGATTTCGACCCAATTGTTTGCCCCCGATACGATGGCACAGATCGTCAGGGTCAGCATGTCAGCGAGCAGATGTCGTTTACCTTGCTCTCGTCTCGGATCGTCCACTGCTGCAAAATGGTTCATCAGGGCTGGTGTATTCATCGCTGTTTTTGCTTTTGAGTTTACCTCGTCCTTTTAGAACGCGATTGCCCTGTAAAGAAAATCAGGTTTGTGTTTGGTTTAGAAATCGGTGTTATGATAAGGAAACTCGTTTTTGGTGTCGCTTTATGAAGAGGTTTATTCTATGGAACTTTCGCACGAAGAAGTGCGGCGTATCGCTGAACTCGCCAAACTTGACCTGACCGAAGCTGAAGTCAGCCTATACGCGGGGCAATTGTCCAACATCCTGCAATACTTCACCCGGCTGCAAGCGATTGATACGGAACAGGTCTCGCCGACGGCATCCGTTTTGCCTTTGAAGAATATCATGCGCCCGGATGTGTCCGGTCAACCGCTTACACCGGAGCAGGCGCTTGCCAACGCGCCCGATAAAGAAGACAATCAGTTCCGCGTGAGTCCTGTGCTGGGTGAGGAATAAGTGAGATGATTCTCCCGCTTTAATCCGTATTTCTGTTTGCAAATAGTGAGCGAATGCAATGCCAAACAAAAGACTACTGGTCATTGAAGATGATTATGATGTCGCCGAGATGCTGCTGATGTATTTCACCTCACACCAATACGAGGTATATCATGCGGACTCCGGCGGGCAGGGTATCGAAATGGCGCGGACGAAATATCCGCCGCTTATTATGCTGGACGTGATGATGCCGGATATGGACGGCTACGAAACCTGCCGCCGTATCCGCCAGATGACGCTGACGAAATAGATCCCCGCCA
>CALMZT010000413.1 GCA_937870805.1 uncultured Chloroflexota bacterium | reverse complement strand
CAGACCGTGTCCACCAAAGGGGGTGCCTCACACTTGCCGGGTGCGGCTAGTGCGGTCCCTTGGAGAACGACACCCAAGAGAAGAAGAACGACTCCGCTTACTAAGGCACTACTAAGGAGTCGGTGCTCCACTGAATTCATGAAAGTCCTCCATTAGGGAGCTCGCAGACTGTTCCGGCTCTCCTGCGGGCAAGTCGACTGGGGCCGGGCCAGGAGCGCTTTCATTTCCTTCAACGCGCCAGTCACCATCCACCCAGACCAAGTGGACAGTGACAGTGCCCCATACCTCTTCAACGTTGGGGCGGTTCGATCCGGAAACGACCGACACAGTCCAAAGTCGTACGGCGGCACGGTCAGAGCTGTACTCGACTACCTCGTAACGGAGAACAGCTCCTGTTAGGTCAGCGTCGGTGCCATACCTCTCGACGATGAACTCATTGCCGTTGCCAACCGTGAAGTAGGCTACCCGTTGATGGTCAAAGCAGCGGCAGGCGGCGGCGGTAAAGGGATGCGTATGGTACGCAATCCTGCTGATCTGGCTAGCTCACTGGCAACAGCCCGCCGCGAAGCCGAAAGCGCGTTTGGCGATGGTCGAGTCTATATTGAACGCATGGTAGAAGGCGCGCGGCACATCGAGTTCCAAATCCTCGCGGATATGCACGGTAACACCGTTCACTTAGGGGAGCGCGAGTGCAGCATTCAGCGCCGCCATCAAAAGCTGGTGGAAGAATCGCCAAGCCCGATCATGGACGAAGCACTGCGCCAGCGCATGGGCGAAATGGCGATCAAAGCCGCGCAAGCTGTTGGTTACATCAATGCAGGCACGATTGAATGTCTGGTCGATAAGGACAAGAATTTTTATTTCCTGGAGATGAACACGCGCATTCAAGTCGAGCATCCTGTGACGGAACTCGTGACGGGCATCGACATCGTGAAAGAGCAAATCCGTATCGCGCGCGGACGGCGCATGGGACCCACTGAAAGCGTGCTGCACCCCAACGGTTGGGCAATCGAATGCCGCATCAACGCCGAAGACCCTTACAACAACTTCATTCCCTCCGTCGGCAAAATCAGCACTGTGATTGTGCCCACAGGTCCCGGCGTGCGCGTAGACAGCGGTGTTTATAGCGGCTTCGAGATCACCCCCTACTATGACAGCATGATCGCCAAGCTGATCGTTTGGGGTGACACACGTTCTGAAGCAATTTTGCGTATGCGCCGCGCACTCTCCGAGTTCATGATTATGGGTGTTAAGCACAACATCCCCTTCCACATGAACCTGTTCAACAGTGTCAGCTTCCACGCCGGACGCTTCGACACCAAGTTCGTGGAAGAAAAGTTCAGCATGACGACTTACGAAGAGGCGCCCACTGATGAAGAAGTCGAGACGGCTGCCATCGTCGCCACCCTCTTCGCGCATCGTAACAAGCAGCTTGCCGGACAGGTTATTGGGCGCAGCGAACGCGATACCAGCAACTGGAAATACGTTAGCCGTTGGGAGAGAATGCAGCGATGAGATACGTCACAACCATCAACGGACAAAAATTCGACATCGAAATCACCAACGATGGCAATCTGCTGGTCAACGGCGAAAAACGCGATGTGAACTTTCTTGCGCTCGGTCCTTCGCAGTATTCGGTCATCATGCAAACCAAATCGCACGAAGTCGTCGTTGACGAGCGCAACGGCGAGGTCGAAGTGCTGATGGGCGGGCGCTTGTTTACGGGTAAGGTGCTGGATGAACGCGCACAGCTATTGAGTATGCGGCGCGGTGGTACGGTTGCCGACACAGGCGAAATCTCTATCAAATCGCCTATGCCCGGACTTATCGCGGCTATTCCCGTGACTGAAGGACAAGCCGTGAAAGCGGGCGAAACCGTTATTATCCTCGAATCGATGAAGATGCAAAACGAACTCAAAACGCCGCGTGATGGTGTGGTCGCGCGCGTCAGTGTGCAACCACAGCAAAGCGTCGAACAGGGTAAGGTACTCGTCACCATCGTTTAATGACTTCATGTAGGGGCGCAGTCGCTTCGCTTACGTGCTGCGCCCTCCTAACACAATGATTATTCCTATCCCAACATCTTCCACTCCACAACAAAGCTATATCCTGCACGAAAAAGGCTATCGTGATTACGATGGGGCAGGTGTTGGCTTGCTATCCATTAAATCGTTCTTTGGAGGACAGGCGTTTTATGAAGTAGGGCGTAATCGTTATCTCGTCGGTGAAGGCACGCATCTTGTCCTCAATCACGGGCGGCGGTACACGATACAAATTGCCTCAACTGCGCCAATGGACTCCTTTTGCGTGTTTTTCGCAGCAGGCTTTGCCGAAGAGGTGCGCCGCAGCCTGACAACGCCCGACGACAATGTACTGTCTGATCCCTTTAAACAAACTGCGCCACTGTTGTTCTTTGAAAAAACCTATCCTCACGACGCGCTGCTTTCACCTGCCATCCTGCAACTGCACGCTGGAATAGAAGTCGGACACGCAACCCAAGGTTGGCTGGAAGAACAATTACATCGCTTGATGCAGCGACTTTTGCAAGTTCATCACAACGTCTATCAAGAAGTTGAGGCACTGCCTGCTGCACGTCCCGCCACGCGCGAAGAACTCTATCGACGCCTGCAATGTGCCCGCGATTATGCCACCGCCCTCTTTAACACGCCCATCACGCTCTCAGAATTAGCCGATGTCGCCTGCCTTTCGCCCAATCATCTGCTGCGTACCTTTAAGCAGTTGTTCGGGCAAACGCCGCACCAGTTCATCACCAGCAAACGGCTTGAAGAAGCCCAGCGTCTCTTGTTACACCGCGAACACTCCATCACCGACATTTGTTTCGCCGTTGGTTTCGAGAGCTTGGGGGCATTTAGCTGGTTGTTCCGCCGTCGCTTCGGGATTTCGCCGACAGAATTTCGCCAGCAAAAAAGGTGATTTTGAAGAAGCGCACACTCTAGAACAGATTTACAATCACTGTATCAATTGGCGTCATCACCAACCGACAGCTAAAACCCTCAGGAGTTCTCATGTCCACACAAACAGCCTTAAATCTCTCGGCAATCGGACAAATTGCGCACGTCGTCAGCAACATCGACACCGCAACAGCGTTTTATAAGGACACACTTGGTGTGCCGTTCCTGTTTTCCGCGCCGCCCAAACTTGCGTTTTTCGATCTCGGCGGTGTTCGCTTGATGCTCGGCGAACCCGAAAGTGCGGCTGAAAACGGCAGAATTGGCAACAACTCAGTGTTGTACTTCAAGGTCAATGACATTCACAGTACCTATGAAACTCTTGCCGCGCGTGGAGTAGCGGTGGACGACAAGCCGCATATCATCGCACGTCTGGGTACTGTCGATTTGTGGATGGCATTTTTCCGTGACCCCGACCATAATCTCATCGGTATCATGTCCGAAGTACCCGTTAGCGGCTAACTATTTCAGGGCGCAGCGTGCTGTGCGCCCCTACACCATGCCAACTTGAAACCCATCACCCATCACTCATCACTTTCTACTTTTCACTTTCCACTCCTTGCTCATTCTTTATTCCTTCTTGCGCTTGCCGCCTACATCCTCGCAGGCACGCCCCTCGTCCCGTTTCATGGCGACGAAGCAACGATTCTGTTCGCCAGCCGCGATTACGACTACTGGATCGTTCAAGGTGACATCAGCCGAATACTCTACAACGAGACGCCTCTGAGTCCTTTGGAGCAGGATATTCGCTTACGTAATGGCATTGTGAGCAAGCTGCTGGCGGGCTTCGCGTGGCATTTGGCAGGCTATACGCTGAATGATCTCAACGAGACGTGGGATTGGGGCGGCGATTACAACTACAACATGCAGAACGGTCACATGCCGCCGGAAGGATTGCTTCACGCCGCGCGCTGGTCGTCATCAATCTTGCTGGCAACAGGCGTGTTCGTCGTCTTTGCGTTGGGCTGGCAGCTTGGCGGCGCACCTGTGGCTTATCTCGCCAGTCTGTATTATGCGCTCAATCCGGTGCTGCTGCTCAACGGGCGGCGCATGATGATGGAAGGCAGCGTGACGCTGTTTTGTCTACTCGTCGTGCTGGCAGGCACATGGTTTCTAAGAACGTGGACATCTTCTGTAGGAGCAAGACATGTGCTGTCCCTACGCTGGCTCTCTGCAATAACACTTGGCATCGTCAGCGGACTTGCGTTGTCCAGCAAACAAATCACCGTGTTCGTGCTGATTGGCGTGTTCGGGGCGTGCCTGGTCTACATTGTTATCTTATCGCTGCGCGCCACATCGCAACGCCTGCGCACGCTTGGGTATGGCATCGCTGGACTTGTGATAGCCAGTGTCGTGACGGCGGTTGTCTTTGTCGCGCTCAATCCGGTGTGGTGGAATGATCCTATCGGGCGCACGATCATGGCGCTGCAAGATCGGCAAAATCTGCTGAACATTCAAGTGAGCGCGTTCGGCAGCAACAACGGTGACGCACTCGGCGGTTTCTGGCGACAGGTGTTCATCGCCCTGCCGCAGTATTATGAAGTTCCCGCATGGCAAGACTACATCGGTGGTGAAATCACACGCTATGAAAGTTCGCTGCTGCAAGGTATCAGTATCGGTGGCTCAACCTTCGGCGGAGTCCTACTGCTGGCATTGTTTATTATCGGCATATACGCACTGCTGCGTGAAAAGCGTATTGAATCTGCTGTGCGCTTTGTCATTGGTGGCTGGACGCTTGCCGTTATGCTGGCGGCGCTGCTGCTGACTCCGCTGGAATGGCAGCGTTACTATCTGCTGGTATATCCGCCGTTGGGTTTAATCGCCGCGCTCGGATTCACTTATGCTCTTCAACGCCTCTACCAGCGCTTCGCACCACCCACGCCGAAAAATTAAACACCCGCGACTGCCAGCGCCAGTTTTCGCTGTACGGTCTTTGTATTAAAGTGGTGCCAAATCTGCACGAACGAATCCTGGAGCGTGACCTGTTCTGTTGCTAATTTGTCCAGATAAGTTTGCAGCGCAGCGGCTTGTGTTTCGCCCAGGTCTTCTAACAATTCACCGAGCACGCTTTGCGCAACAACGACATCGTTCAGCCGTCCAAGGTGATCCTGAATTTTCTTGAGTTCATCAATGAAGTCGTCGGCTTCTTTGCCTAACACGTCTTCAAAGAACGACACGCGATAGCGCAGCCGCTTGAACTCCACACGCAGCGCGTGCAGCGTTTCTACCGTGTGATCTTCTACTTCGTGATCGTGGACGCGCACTTCCATCAATTGTTGATAGATGACGTTGGGCAGCATCAACCCTACCGGATAGCTAGAATCTTTGCCCACACCCTGCCCCGCCGTCGTCAGAAATTCACCGAACTCCTTCACAAAGCGGCGGTAATTCTTGCTGCTCAACACGTCGATCAACTCTTCACGCGCCTCATCGCGCTGTGCCCTGACCAGCGCCACCGCTTCACCGAGCGCCATTTGTTGTTCTGCGGCTTGCCCTCTGGCAGCTTCGCGTGCGGCTTTCTCTTCTTCAGTCAGTTTCTTGTGTGAAGTTCGGGGAGCGATGCCTAGTGATGCAGCATATTCTTCTACGCCTTGAATCAACACGTCTAAGTCACGCACCGCACCCAACGCGCGCGCGATTTTGCGCAACCGGCGCTGATAACCGTTCACCCATTTTGGCTTGAAATAGCTTTCAAAGAGGCGGAACGCGCTGCGCATCCGACGGGTGGCGACGCGCATATCATGCACATCTTCGGGATCTTCGCCGCTGCACGCGCCTGCTTCATGTTTAAGCATCTTGATAAAATCACCCAGTAAGACTTTGCGCCCCACCTCAGCCATCGGGTCATCGGGCGCAACAGGCTGGACCTGTGCCTCCAATTGAGCAATGTATTCTTCCATACGCATTCGCCCTTTTTAAGTACAAGAAAAGATTAAGGCATGATTATAGGATGTTTAAGGGTATTTTAGGTTAAGAATAACCTACGTGTGTGTTAAGAGTTTCCCTCTAATCGGAATTACTATTTTATTTACGGCAGCCTGAGCAGGGTGAGGGATTATGATGCGATGTTTCAGTACGGGGTTCAGTGTTAAGGTAGCGTTAAAAGGATTGTATTCTACACGGGCTGCTTCTCATTTGTGAACGATAGACAATATAAATGGGGCGCTTCAACAACGCCCCACAGCAATCGACAAGCTAGAACTGATTCCAGAGATACTGGTTGGTGACTTCGTGATGGAACTGCACTTCAGCAGGCTTGATTTGCGTGCCGAGGATACGCGGGCAGCGATCAGCAGAAGCGGTCTTCAGCCCCGCGTACTTTTCGGTGACTTCGCTTCCTAACAGCGACTTGACAAAATCGCTGGCTTGGAAATCGGCAATCGCGTCGTAAATGTTGTCAGGAAGGATAGCGTCAGGCGCGACTTGATTGCCCTGTACTCCTTCAAGTCCTGTTCTGAACAGCGTATAAATCGCCAGATAAGGATTGGCATCGGGCGCAATCGAACGCACTTCAATGCGCGCCGAACGCGAGTTGCCGATGGGAATACGTACCATACTGCCGCGATCAATCGCCGACGCTTTGATCTGGTTTGGTGCTTCAAAGTGCGGATCAAGACGGCGATAAGCATTGACGCTGGGATTGAGAATCAAGCAGATGTCGCGCCCATGATTCAGAATGCGCTGCACAAAGTCCCACGCGAAATCAGAAACGCCATCCTTGCCTTCGCCATCATAGAACTGATTGACATCATCGCAGGAGATGGACATGTTAGTGTGCATACCGTTGCCGTTGACGCCTGTCACAGGCTTGGGCAGGAAGCTGGCAGTTAAATCCAACTGCTGCGCCACCTGACGGCAAATCAGCTTGTAGAGTTGTACCTGATCGGCGGCGACCACCGCTTCAGCATAGGAATAGTTCATTTCAAACTGTGAAGGCGCGACTTCGGGGTGATCTTTTTCGTTGGCGAAGCCCATCGCGCGCTGGACTTCTGCGGCTCTGTCGATAAATGAGCGCAGCGAGTCACCGGGGAGTGAATGATAATAACCACCGGTAGACACGAAATCAAACGTGCCTGTTTCAGCGTAGCGCTGTTCAGCATGGCGTCCGCGAAACACAAACCCCTCAATTTCGTTGGAGAGATTGAAGGTGTAGCCCCGTCCGTCGAATTGTTCAGCCGTGTAAGCCTTCAGCACAGAGC